>JAEEZZ010000038.1 GCA_016292255.1 Oscillospiraceae bacterium | reverse complement strand
AGTTTTCCACACCCGTCGCTTCCTGGGGTAGGGGTAGTGTGCCCATTCCAGCTGTATTCATCTTCAAATCCTGCCGAATCCCGCAAAAACAAGGGACTGTGAAGTCCGGGAGTGGCTTTCACTCCTTTTCTTCACAGCCCCTTCTTCGTAACACTTATGATAGGATCAACGCTGTCGAAGACAGCTCATAACTGCGCGAAGCGCATCATAACTGCTAACTCGCCGCAGGCGATCATAACTGCCGCGCTCTGCGCGGCTTACTCCCACTCCACCGTAGCAGGCGGCTTAGAGGAAATATCGTAGACCACGCGGGTGACCCCCGGGACCTCGTTGGTGATCCGGGAGCTGGCACGCTCCAGGACTTCGTAGGGCAGCCTTGTCCAGGCGGCGGTCATGAAGTCGTCAGTGGACACGGCCCGCAGGGCCACGGTGTCGCCGTAGGCGCGGCCGTCGCCGATCACGCCCACGCTGCGGGCGTCGGTGAGCACGGCGAAGTACTGATCCGGCATCGGATCGGGATGCCCGGCGGCGATCTCCTCCCGGAAGATGGCGTCCGCCTCCTGCAGACGGCTCAGCTTGTCCCGGGTGATCTCGCCCAGGATGCGGACGGCCAGGCCGGGGCCGGGGAAGGGCTGGCGCCACACCAGCTCGTGAGGCAGGCCCAGGGTCTCGCCCAGGCGGCGGACCTCGTCCTTGAACAGCTCCCGCAGGGGCTCCACCAGCTCGTCAAAGTCGATGACGTCCGGCAGACCGCCCACGTTGTGGTGGCTCTTGATGACGGCGGAGTCGCCCTTGCCGCTCTCGATCACGTCGGGATAGATGGTGCCCTGGGCCAGGGCGTTCACGTGGCCCAGCTTCTTGGCCTCGGCCTCAAAGACCCGGATAAAGGCCTCGCCGATGATCTTCCGCTTGCGCTCCGGCTCGGTGACCCCGGCCAGGGCGGTGAGAAAGCGTTCGCTGGCGTCCACGCAGATCAGCTTGTCCCCGAACAGGGGGCGGAAGGTGTCCTCCACCAGCTTGGCCTCGCCCTTGCGGAGCAGACCGTGATCCACAAACACGCAGGTCAGGCGCTCGCCTACCGCCCGGTGCAGCAGCAGGGCCGCCACGGAGGAATCCACGCCGCCGGAGAGGGCCAGCAGGACAGTCTTGCCCGCCAGCTTTTCCCGCAGCGCCTCCACGGCCCGGTCGGCATAGTTCTCCATGCTCCAATCCCCGGCGCAGCCGCAGATCTCAAAGAGGAAATTGTGCAAGATCGCGCCGCCGTATTCCGTGTGGGTGACCTCGGGGTGGAACTGCACCCCGTAGAGCTTCCGGCTGTCGTCGCCCATGGCGGCGCAGGGGCAATGGGCGGTGGCGGCCAGGGTCTTGAAGCCCACGGGGGGCTTGCTGATGTAGTCTCGGTGGCTCATCCAGCAGATGCTGGTGCGGGGCACGCCCCGGAACAGGGGATGCTCCTCCACGCTCAGCTCCGTCTTGCCGTATTCGCCGGCCTGGGCCGCGGGGCTGACCTCGCCGCCGCCCATCCAGGTCAGGAGCTGATCGCCGTAGCAGATGCCCAGGATGGGGATACCCAGCTCCATCACAGCGGGATCATAGTGGGGGGAAGCGGGATCGTAGACGCTGTTGGGGCCGCCGGTGAAGATCACGCCCTTGTAACCGGCTTCCCGGATCTCCGCCGGGCTGATCTTCCAGCAGGGCTTGATCTCCGCGTAGACGTGCTGATCCCGGACACGCCGGGCAATCAGCTGATTATACTGTCCTCCGAAATCCAATACCAGGATCTTTTCCATGCCGTACTCCTCTCTGTTATCCATTCTAACAAAAAAGGGTAATGGGTGACGCTGAGAGACTCCATTACCTCCGATTACCGAAATATTATACGAAAGGGAGAAATCTTTGTCAACCCCTTTTCATCCGGTTTTCATTATAGTATAATCCATATTACAGAGTGACTTGCGCGGAGCGAAAACGAAACGGGAGGAAACGAATATGGGTTTTCTGGTAAGGCTGTACAAGAAATCATTTTTGAAGCGCTATGACCCGGACGAGGCGATCCCCTATCATAGCTGCGCCGATTTTCCGGGTCTGGTCTGCGAGGACGGCTCCTTCCGGAATTCCGCCGGGGTCGAGATCCGGTATTTCTTTTTCTCCTACGCGGGATACCGGGAAGACCGGATAATCTTGTTCTGTCCCGGCATGGGGGCCGGACACATTGAATACTACGCCGAGATCGAGGCCCTCTGCCGCGGGGGCTTCCGCGTCCTGACCCTGGACTATACCGGCTGCGGCGAATCGGGGGGAGAGCGGCTGCCCTCCTGCAATGCTCCGGCCAGGGACGCGACGGAGCTGCTGGAGCATTTGAAGCCCCGGGCGGAGA
This sequence comes from Oscillospiraceae bacterium, assembly GCA_016292255.1. Classification (GTDB taxonomy): domain Bacteria; phylum Bacillota; class Clostridia; order Oscillospirales; family Oscillospiraceae; genus JAFRPC01. The sequence continues at coordinate 35,105 of JAEEZZ010000038.1, read as the reverse complement.
TCATCCCGGTGGGCCACTCGCTGGGCGGCTATACCGCCCTCAACCTGGCGCATCTGCTGCCGGAGGTGACCCGGGCGGTCATTCTCTCCGGCTTTGTGAGCATCTCCGACGAGCTCATGGGCGTGGTCAAGCTGCGGATCATCGCCGACCGGATCAAGCGCTATGAGAAAAAGCTCGACCCGCGCCTGGGCAGCATGGACAATCGCGCCTACCTCGCCTCCACCCGGGATCAGCTGCTCTGGATCCACTCCACGGACGACCCCGTGGTGAACTACCGCTATAACGCCGGCCAGGTTTTGCAAATCGGAAATCCCAATGTGCGGGTGGTGACGGTGGAGCACAAAAAGCACACGCCGCAGTATACCGGCGAAGCGATCCAGCGGATGAACGCCTGGATGGGGGAGTACTACCGCCTGCTCCGGGAGAAGAAGCTGGGCAGCCTCCGGGAGAAGAAGGCGTTTTTTGCCGACAAGCCCATCGGCCAAATGACAGAGCAGGATCCCGCCGTCTATGACGAGATCCTGCAGTTTTTGGCGTATTGATGTGTTTTCGGGCTGTCGGCCTGTTTTCTCAGTTGGCGGAGCCCAGCCGCTTACCCCCTGGAATACGCGACCTCATAGGTCAGCTTGCATCTGCGGATATCCCGCGGCGTAACGCCGGGTTCGCCGTGGAGCCCGCCGACTTCGATGTTGATCCCTTGGTTGTAGTAGGCTGCCCAGACCAGCTCGGAGCAATACCAATCCGTTTCGCTGGCACTGTGATCCTTGGCAAAATCCAGGAAATAGGAGGAACCCAGCTCTCCCTGGCAGAAGGAAACGGCGCTGTTGATCTTGGAGGTCGTGGCGCCGCTGACTCTCAGGATGGTCACGGCCTTGTCGTCCACTCTCGTATCGTCCAGAATGCTTCTGGTCACGCCGCCCTCGCTGTTGGAGAGCGCTTCGATCAGTCGAATGTATTTTCTGCCGGTGCCGTCGTTTCTGGAGTAGATGCCCTCCACGATGGCAATATGTCCCGTGATGCCGAAGCCGCCGTTGGCCTCGAAGATGAGGTCGCCCTTTTTGACTACGCTGAGCAGATTGTATTTGCTGTAGTTTGCCTGGGACGGGCAGGCGGTACCGGTGTTGTAATAGTACTTGCTTCCGCTTCCGGCGCTGGATTGAAGCCCCTCGGCCTCCGGCCGGAGCACGGAATAATAGGCGTTCAAATAGTCCTTGATCGGCTGCCCCTCGTAGTTGCTGACAAAGTCATCATAGCTCATGCCAAGCTCGATCTTGTTTTGGCTTGCATAGGACATGACCTGCTCATAGGCGGCTTTGAGCGTTTTCCGGGAGGAGTCTTTTTGCAGAGCGGGGGCACTGGCAAACGCGTTTACGGAGAGGCTCGCGACCATGGCGACCGCAAGCACAAGGCTGCATGACTTCTTGATGAACCTTTGAATCATAATACGTCCTCTCTTTCATAGTGTTTGTTTTTGTGTCGGCCTGACTTGACGGTTTTCAGCCCAGCGGGGCAGCCCTGACGTTTTCCCTCGCTGATCTGAACCTCCTTGATTGTACTACCATCGCCGGGGAAAATCAAGAGCAAAAAGCCGCGGAAGCCGTGGGAATGCAAGCGCCGAGAACCGGGACAAGGCAAAAGCCGTCCTTGCATTTTTGCGTGAATAATGATACAATTATAGATACCAAGATGAGAGGGAGCGTGATGTTATGATCTCCTTGCTGAGTTCCTTTTTGGTTCTGCTCGTCGGCTACTGCGTCTACGGACGCGTGGCGGAAAGGGTCTTTTCCCCCGACGACCGGCAGACTCCGGCCCTGGCGGTGAACGACGGGGTGGACTGCGTGCCCATGAAGACCTGGAAGGCCTTCCTGGTGCAGCTTCTTAACATCGCCGGGACGGGTCCCATCTTCGGCGCGCTGATGGGCGCGGTGTTCGGCCCCATCGTGTTCCTGTGGATCGTGTTCGGCTCGATCCTGGGGGGCGCGGTACACGACTATATGTGCGGCATGATCAGCTCCCGCCACCGGGGGGCCTCCATCGCGGAGCTGTCCGGCACCTACCTGGGGAAGGCCGCGAAATGGATCATGCGGCTGTTCTCCGTGGTGCTGCTGGTGCTCTGCGGCACGGTTTTCGTCACCAGCCCCGCCGGACTGCTGGATCGGCTGACGCCGGACTGGATGAACGGGACCTTCTGGGCCGTGGTGATCCTGGCCTATTATCTGCTGGCGACCCTGCTGCCCATTGACAAGCTGATCGGCAAGCTCTATCCCGTCTTCGGCGTCCTGCTGATCGTTATGGCCGGGGCGGTGATCGGCGGCATCCTGTTCTCCGGCGGGAAGTATTCCATCCCGGAGATCTCTCTGCAAAACCTCCACCCGGCGGATACGCCGGTCTGGCCCTATATGTTCATCACCGTGGCCTGCGGCGCCATCTCCGGCTTCCACGCCACCCAATCGCCCATGATCGCCAAGTGCATCACCTCGGAGAAAAAGGGCCGCTCCGTGTTCTACGGCGCCATGATCTGCGAATCCGTCATCGCCCTGGTGTGGGCCGCGGCGGGCGTCAGCTTCTACGGCACCACCCAGCTGCTGAGCGACGCCCTCAAAAGCGGGGCCTCCAATGTGGTCTATGAGATCTCCACCGGCGTCCTGGGGGTCTTCGGCGGGATCCTGGCGGTGGCCGGTGTGGTCGTCTGCCCCATCACCTCGGGGGATACGGCCTTCCGCAGCGCCCGGCTGATCCTGGCGGAGACCTTCCGCCTGGAGCAGAAGACCGTCAAAAACCGCCTGCTGATCACAGTGCCCCTGCTGGGCATCGGCGGCCTGCTGACCTGGTTCGCCATCGTCAACGACAACGGCTTCCAGACGGTCTGGCGCTATTTCTCCTGGAGCAACCAGACCCTGGCCATGGTGGCCCTGTGGGTGGCCACGGCCTACCTGCTGAAAACGGGCAAGCGCCGCCTGGGCTCCCTGCTGACGGCCATGCCGGCAGCCTTCATGAGCGCGGTGAGCACCACCTATCTGCTCTGCTCCCAGGAGGGCTTCCAGCTTGATCACGGCCTGTCCTGCGGCATCGGCGCAGCCGTTGCGGCAGCCCTGCTGACGGCCTATCTGATCGCGTTCTTTTCCAGATCCAAAAAAGCAAGGGAATAAGGGCCACCCATTTCTGTGTGGATACACCATAGGAGGAGAATATGCTGCTTTATATTAACGCCTGTGTCCGGGCGCAGTCCAGAACCAAGCGGCTGGCGGACAGACTGATCGAGAAGCTGGGCGGCGGGGCGGAACGGCTGGATCTCGCAAGCCTTTCCTTTCCCGTGGCCGATGAGGCCTTCCTGGAACGGCGAGACCGGCTGATCGCCGCCGGGGCGTTTGACGATCCCCTGTTCGACCTGGCCCGGCAGTTCGCTGCCGCCGACCGGATCGTGATCGCCGCGCCGTATTGGGATCTGTCCTTCCCCGCCGCGCTGAAGCAGTACGTTGAGCAGATCAACGTGCTGGGGATCACCTTTGCGTACACCCCGGAGGGGGTTCCGAAGGGGCTGTGCAGGGCGAAAAAGCTGTACTACGTCATGACCGCGGGCGGGACCTTCGTCCCGGAGGAATACGGCTTCGGCTACGTCCGCACCCTGGCCGGGAGCTTCTACGGGATCGAGGACGTGGAATTGATCCAGGCCGTGGGCCTGGATCTCGTCGGCGCGGACCCGGAGGGGATCCTGCGGGAATGCCTGGAGCGCATCATCGGGTAGAACGCATTCGGCGCTCAGCGTGTCAAAAAAGTTGAAAATTGAAAGTTGAAAGCTGTGGTATCGTTCAAATTGCCATTTGACCGATGAGAAGAAAAGTTGAGAATTCCAGCTCAATGATTCTTTTTACTGTGTAATTACAGGCCGAAAAAAACGAAAAAATGTCTATTTCGCAGCTTGGATTTCCTTTTTTAAATGGCAATTTAAAAAACACCTTCATTTTCAACTCTATATTTTCAATTCTCAATTCTGCCTGCATCCGGGAAAAATGAATGCAGGTAGTTCTTTGACAGTCTGAATAAAAAACGCAGCCGCGAGGCTGCGTTTTTTATGGAAGGTCCGTGCAAAAAAGATGCCGTACATTCCTTGGCGTTTGTTTTTCAGTATCTCTCGTATCCGCCTTCCCAGCGGGGCAGATTCATGGCGCATTTCCATGTGAGATATTCCATTTCGATGCCGGGCAATTCTCCTTGACTGTGGCGCTCCGCCCACGCCGCCGCTTCTTCCGCCTCGGCAAGATCGGTGAAAAACCCGATCCGATGTCTGAACTCATACGCAAAGTCTGAAGAGTGATAATAGATATAGGCTTCGTATAGTACTTGCGATCCCTCGGCCCCTCCGGACGGAACTTCTCTCCTGACGGTCAAAAACCGCCCGGGATAATCCTTGAAGCCGGGTTCCGTTGCTCTCTGGGCAGCGGCTTTTTCCGCTGCTTCCAGCGAAGAGAAATAGCCAATGGTTTTTTCCTCAAGAAACTCATTCAGATGAAGCACTTCAAAAAAGATCATATACGCCGCCCCCTTTTCAGTTTTATCGTCTTTTTTATCCTATCACATAAGCAATCGATCCGCAAGTATCAGACACCAAAGTAAAAATGATACTGCTTCCGACGACGGCCCCGAATCGAAGCCCAGCGCATCGGGTTCAATTCGGAAGAGGAAGAACCCCGCAGCACAATCGAAGAAACGGCAGCCGCCAAAAGCGACTGCCGTTTCTGATCCGTACGGAGCTTACTCCGACGTGGTGCCGGTAGCCGGAGTCGAACCGGCACGGTTTTCGTCACCAGCCCCGCCGGAATGCGGCCGCTTCCGGAAGCCCGTCTCGGCAATCAAGACTCCGGAAGCGCACATCCTCCCGTTCCCATCTCGACGCAATGCCAGAGACCATCGTCCTGCCTTTGCAGGACAAACTCGCTGAAGGAGGTCCACTTTCCTTCATATTCCCCTGTTCCCTCGACGGTGTTACCGGCCCAAAGATTAGATGATTCGAAATCCCACGGAATAAACGCGCATCTGAAGCTCCCAACGACGGCTTCTCCGTCCTTGCTTACTTCGCGCACGTTCCATTCGACAACGTCATAATCACTGAATCCATACCCATTCTCGGGGGCAAGATTGGCCACGTGCGCGGGGTAGGCGTCGTGAACGAAATAGTCCGCAGCCTCTTCTGCGTTTCCTTCCAGGTTGAAAGAAATACGGGTGCAGTCATCGTCCAGATTATAATAATCATAGCGGATTTCTTCTGCGATGGAAATGGAAGCGCCGGCCGGCGGTGTAGCTGTCCAAACGGTTGTGCTGCCGCCCTCGGAATACTGCACCGTTCCGGCGCCGCCGTCTGAGCAAAAAGTCATGCTTACCGTTCCGTCCGCAGATACGGCAGTCAGCCAGTAATCGCCGGTTACTGTTTCCGTCGTTTCAAGCTCCGTCCAATTGAAGCTGCGAAGCAGCACCTGAAAACGCCCCAAATACCACTCGGCGAGTGAGTACGTGTTGAACGCCCCGGAATCGGCAAAATGCAGGGTCAGCGCAGGTTCGCCGGATGCAAACAGCTTGTCAACGAGCTCAGTCGGCGTTTCCGATCTGTTTGGACGCGCCGGTTCAACCGGGGCGGCAGTTTCCTCCGGCCGAGCGTCAACGTGCTCAGTCGGAGCATCCGAAGCATTCGTGCCCGTCCGATCCTCCGGAGTCACGGTTCTCGTCGGCTGATAGGGCGCGTCCGTTCGGTTGGATCTCAGCAGCTTTGCGCCGCCCCAGATGCCAAAGCCAATCAGCGCAACAGACAGCACGCCAACCAGCAGCCTGCCGGTCAGCACCTGGCCAAACGTCTTGACGGCAACGGGTACCGCCGTGGCAGCCACCGCGTCGGCGGAGACCTTTGTCACGGCGGCCTTTACCGCAGCCTGTCTTGCGCCGGAAGCCGCGGCAGGCTCCGCCCGCCGCATAAGCGCCACCAGGAAGGCCACGGGGGACAGGCCGTAGAGCTTGATCCCCTGCTTCTCCAGGGCGCGAACCGAAGCCTCCACACGCTTGCGGCCGCGGGAGAGCTGTGTCCTGACCGTACTCTGCGAGATATGGAGCAGCTCCGCGATCTCACTGATGCTGAGATCCTCGTAGTATCGCATGCCGACAACCAGATGCTGCTCCTCCGGCAGATCAGCCAGGATTTCCCGCACCAGGCGGGAAGTCTCTTTTCTGTCCAGCGACAACTCCGGCTGCGTGTCAGTGCTCGGATCGACCCAGTCGGGCGCTCCGTCGTCTTCGTCGCCCAGATCCGAGAAGCTCAGGGGCAGTCGTTTTCTCATCGTCGACGTCACTTCATGAACAGAGATGCGGCGCAGCCAGGGTAGAAAGGCCTCGTTGTGCTCCAGCTTGTCCAGACTCTGGAACGCCTTGAGATAGGTCTCCTGCTGGATGTCCCACGCCAGGTCGTCGTCATGAACCATGGAGTGTATGGAGCGATACAGCGCGGTGCTGGTCTGCTGATAAAGCTTCGAAAACGCGTCCCGATCCCCGGCCTTGGCCTTCTCCACCAGCTCGGGGGAAATCTGCATGCTCCGGTTTTCCTTTTTCTCTTTCATTTCTGTTTCCATTCCTTTGTGTGTATTTGTGTATTCGGTTGTGCGGTCTTCAATTTTGCGCCGTTCCTCCGGATCGGCACGGGGTTTCGGTCGAATCGTGCGGAACCGACTGAAGCTGAATCGTCTTCAACAGGTCTGCATTCCGCTCGGGTTCCGGATCAAGATTTCCGTCGATCAGCCTCTTGTATTGCTCGGGGAAACGCAATTCCTCCTGCATTCTGATCCATCCCTTCAACTCGTTCTGTCAATAAGACGCAGCACCGCCCCGATTTGTCCACAATATTCAAAAAATATTTTTCTGCTTCTCTTCCGCTTCCGCCGCCGAAGATACTCCCCCGTCGCACCAGCCGATGCACGGAATTGAATTGGAAAAAGCTCGCCTGAGAGGGTTCTCAGTCGAGCCTTTGGTGCCGGTAGCCGGAGTCGAACCGGCACGGTGTCGCCACCGGTGGATTTTGAGTGCCGCAGGAAATGCCGATTTTGATAGAAGATAGCGCCCGTTGGAGGTCATTGGAGGCCGTGCTTTTCACTGGGTTTTCCAGTAAAAACAGCGTCAAAACGGCAAAAAATCTTGACTGCGACTAATGATTCGAGCCCTCAGATCCTACCGAGAGCAGGGCCTGGAAATCGGAGGTCGTTTGGAGGCCAAAACAAAATCAGCGCCCATGCCTGTACTGGCCGGAGGTCTTCGCTGACTGCCCAGGTGCAGGCAGCCCAGAAACAAAATTCATCATTCATCTTGTCGGATCAGCTGCCGTCGGAAAACAAAAAGGAGAACGATCATGACAAGACAAGATTACGAAAAACGATTCCGTACCTACCCGGAAGTTATGACCATCATGGAATTCTGTGCCATGCTCGGCGTGGGCGATACCTACGCCCGAAAGCTGCTGCGAAAGAACCTCGTCGAGCATTTCATCATCCGAAATACCTACTACATTCCCAAAGCGAAGGTCGTTGACTTCATGCTTAGCCCAAACTATATCCTAGTTCTCAATCGCTTCCGCCGCGACGTTAAATAACTACTTCCCCGCAGGCAGCACAGTTTTCTGTGCTGCCTGCGGCAGTTTTATAGAGAGGAATTTGCTTGGCCTACCTTTCACAATTGTATATCTTATAGCTGTTCCTGCCTTTTCCCAGGATTGTTAGCGCCTCAGCATATTTCTCCCAGCGCTCCCGAAACGTTTCCAGAGCTTCCAATTCGCGTTGTCCCTTACTTTTACGCTTTCCTTTCCTGGAGACGAGTTCAAAGGCGCTGTTTGCTTCTGATGCTTTTGCAGTCCCAGCGTGGTTTTCAGGCTCGCTTTTTTTATTTTATGAATTGTTTTGCCTTACTGGTATTTGTTTGCTTACGTGACATTCTACTGCTAATGGGGCTCTTTGTCAACAGGAATGTGATTCACATCAGCCCAGCGTAGATAATCCAGTTCTGAAATTATGGCTCCGTTATGATACAACAATCCAGCAAGATCCTCCGTGATTAGCGCTCTGGAGAAGTCCATGCCAGAAACAGAAACCTCCATTGCTTCCAATATATCCAAGCAGGTTCCGGTATCTGTATCCCACACCCGCAGGGTGCCGTCACTCGAGTTGCTGATCACACGCCCACCCGGGAGGACAGCCACGCAATCGACTATGAAGCGATGCCCCTTCAGGGTTTGCAGACACTGCCTGTGGTAGTATCCCACACTTGCAGATCCCGCTCAAACGAGTCACCGACCACACGCCCGTCTGGAAGGACGGCCACGCAGTCGACTATGTAGTGACGCCACTTCTGGGTTTGCAGACACTGGCCTGTGGCAGTATCCCGTACTTGCACGGGCTTATTCCACTCAAGCGAGTTGCTGACCACACGCCCGTCTGAAAGGACGGCCACGCTCAAGACCGGGCCGTTGCGCCTCTCCAGGGTTTTCAGACATTGTCCAGTGTTGGCATCCCACACTCGCAGGGTGTTATCGATCGAGCCGCTGACCACACGCCCGTCCGGGAGAACGGTCACACAGTAGACCAATTCGCTGTGCCCCTTCAGGGTTTGCAGACACTGGCCCGGGTTGGCATCCCACACCCGCAGGGTGTTATCAAACGAGCCGCTGACCACACGCCCGTCCGGAAGGACGGCCACGCAGGTGACCCGGCCGCTGTGCCCCTTCAAGGTTTGCAGCCACTGGCCCGTGTTGGCATCCCACACTCGCAGGGTGTTATCGATCGAGCCGCTGACCACACGCCCGTCCGGAAGGACGGCCACGCAGGAGACCAAGTCGCTGTGCCCCTTCAGGGGTTTCAGGCGTTGGCCCGTGTTGGCATCCCACACTTGCAGGGTGTTATCCCCCGAGCTGCTGACCATATGCCCGTCCGGAAGGACGGCCACGCAATAAAAGTTCGTAGAGCAGTCGAAGTATTCGATGTGCACGTTGATGTGCCCCTTCAGGGTTTTTTGCAGGCATTGGCCCGAGGCGGCATCCCACACCCGCAGGGTGCAGTCATCCGAGCCGCTGACCACACGCCCGTCTGGAAGGACGGCAAGGATGCATACTGGGTCAGTGTGACCGTTGCTTTGAAATGTCGCACGATCAAAAGCAGTATTGCTGGAATGTGCTGCATTTTGAAATAGAGGAAGAGGTTTCCCATTCTCTCCCAGATAATTGGTTAGGCTCAATCCACGAAGATCCATGCCGGAAAAGTTGAGATCCTTCGCGAGATTCTCGTTCCGCCTGTACAGTTCAAGCAGATTGACGATTGCGGTGGGATTTTTACTATCGGCATTTTTGTATTGCTGTGCTTTGCGGTTGAATTCCCAGAGGTTGTCCAATACGGCGGGGTCTATTAGCTCAGCGACATAGTTCAAGGCGAGCTCGCTTTGCCGTTTTCTCCAAATATCCGGCAATGTATCCGTGCCAGCCGTCTCGGACTCATTGACCAGAAACAGACCTGCCAGGCAGTCGCGGAAGTTCTGGTGCAACCTGCTTTTGGGTTCAACCTGCAAAGAACGATAACTGTGAAGCAGACCTCCGCAGGTTATTTGAAACGGAATCAGTTCAGCGTCGCATACGCCTTGAACAGGAACGTAATGATCTGTGCGCGGGTGCAGCTATTGCTCACGCCGAAGAGGCCGTCGCTGATGCCGGCGGTGACGCCTTGCTCCGCCGCCCAGAGGACTGCGCTGCAGCACCAGTCGTCGCTGCTTACGTCGCTGAAGGGGCTGAGCGTGGACTCGGGCTCCGGGCGACCCTTCGAGGCCCAGAGGAAGGTCATGGCTTCGGCACGGGTGCAGGTTCGGCCGACGCCGAAGCTGCCGTCGCCCATGCCGCTGGCGAAGCCTTGCTCCACCGCCCACTCTACTGCCTTATAGTACCATGCGTCCGCGCTGACGTCGCTGAACGCAGCGGCCGTCCCCTCGGGCTCCGGCTTGCCGTTGGCTGCCCAGAGGAAGGTCACGATCTGCTCGCGGGTGCATCTGAGGTTCGGCGCGAAGCGGGTCTCGTCAATGCCGGCAGTGACGTTGTTTTCAACCGCCCAGTCAACCGCCTCGGCATAATAGGCGTCAGCCGCCACGTCCTCAAACGGCGTGGGCATCTCCTCCGCAGTTTTGAACGCATAGAACGTGCTGCCCCGGCGATACACGTATGGATAGTACGATTGTGCAAACGCATAGGCAGGCGAGCGGATGGGACCGATCATACCGGCGTTGAGTTCGCCGCCGATGCCAAGATAGGCACCGTATACGCCGTCGACGAAGTCCGGCACCAGCAGCGGTTCCGTCGGGATCAGATCGTCGTACCTGTTTCCGGCGCCTGTGAGGAAAACGCCCTCTCGGGACTCGACGATGAATACCAGATTGTCGGAAGCAAACGAAATATCCGTGATCAAATCGTAGTCGTTTGGGTCAAAATCGAATCGTCCGCTTGACGCGTCGATGGCGATCCAGCGCCCGTCCACCAGGGCGGCGGAGAACTCGTGGCCGTAGACGTGAACGGTTGCAGAAGGGATTCCAGCGGTCCAAAGCAGGAAGTTGTTCATCAGTGCAAACGCCATACAGTTTCCGCAGCGATTGTTCCAAACACTGTAGACGCTGGCCATCGTATTGCCGACGACGAGCGCGTACACGTAGGTGAGATGTCCCGTCGTCCATTCCTGAATCGCGCGTGCCTTCTCGTAGTCCGTGGAACAATTAGCTGTGATCTCCGCCGAGGTATTCAGGATCTCCTGAAAGGTCGGGTTTTCCGTGTCGAGCTCCTTCAGGATCACCCCGTCATAGCCGATGAATCTTCCGGAATAATCGTAACTTGAAACGTTTGCGCTGACAAAGCCATCCGCGTGAACGCCTTCCGTCGGAAGCAAGGCCAGGAATTCCGCGTTTGTTAAGTGATAGTCGATTTGTTCGCCGGTCTCCAGGGAACAAAAGGATTTGCCGTAGTTTTCCGCATAAATCTGTGCGGTGGAGCCGTCATGCCCAACGATGACCGTAGAATCCGTAATCAGGTTTCGTCCGTGGAAGTAGCAATCCGGATTCTTTACGACGATCTCCTGTAGGGCGTCGCAGTACAAGAAAACGTTCCGCTGCATGACAGAGATCGTGTTTGGCAGAACGATCCGCTCAAGAGCGCTGCAGTACTCGAATGCGTTATTTTCGATTTTCTGGATGCTCTCCGGAAGAACGACGTCCTTCAGCGCCGTCGCATGGGAAAAGGCAAAATCTTCAATCTTCTCCAGCCCTTCCGGGAAATTGACGGACGTAACGCCGGAGTTCGAAAAGGAAGCATAACCGATAACGCGCAGAGAGTCCGGCAAGAAAATGTGCTTTAGCGTTTTGGCATAGGAAAACGCCTCAGAGTCGATCTTTACGGTACCATCCGGCACGGCGTAATCCGTCCGTTCGGAGGCGGCAGGGAAACACAGAAGCGACGAAGCCTGTTGGTCGAACAGCACGCTGTCGACGACGCAGTAACGCGGGTTTCCGTCCGCGACCGTGATTTGCTCCAGACGCTCAGCGCACGCCAGCGCACTGGTGCCGATTTCCTGCAAACTGGCCGGGAGGTGGATGCTTTGAAGCTGCGGGCAGAGGTAAAACGCGTGCGATTCAATCTTCTCGACCCCTTCGGGTATCGTCACGTTTTCCAGCCCAACGCCCCAAAACGAATCACTTAAAATCGTTTTCAGCGCTGCCGGAAGGGTAATCTCACGCAGCGCAGAGCATTGGGAAAAGCAGCCGCCCCCAATCGTCGAAACGCCGTCCGGAATCGTTACACTCGAAAGCGCGGAACAGTGTGCAAACGCAGAACTGCCGATGCTTGTCACGCTGTCCGGGATCGTCACGCTTGTCAAAGCGTAGGAGCACCAGAATGCCTCGCTGCCGATGTTCAATAAGCCTTCCGGCAAACTGACGGTCTGAATCGTATTGTAGTATTCTCTCCAGGGGGCGTGATCGTAATAAGAGTAATCTTGCATTGTACCGCTGCCCTCGATGGTCAGAACGCCGGTATCTGCGTCGAACGTCCAGGTCAGGTTGCTTCCGTCGCCCTCCGCGCCGCAGGTGCCGGAATAGCTTTCTGCGCTGGCAAACAGGGATACCTGCGGAAGCAGGGTGCAGAGCAGCACCAGCGCAAGAAACAGGGAAAAGATTCTTTTCTTCATCGTATTCATATTCGTTTCCTCCTTGTTCAATTAAATTTTTCCAATTAAGGCGCTTCCCGTGCCGGAAGAATACGCTTCGGCGGCGAGCGCCCCGATGAAGCTTGCAACAGCGGTTCGGACGGCTTCGTTCTCCGGTGCCCCGGCCGGAAGCGAGACGAGCGGTTCAACGCCGCGGAGAACGCACTGCCGGTTCAGCGCACGAAGGCTCGAAATTGCCCCGTCGTGGATGCGGTTTCTTTCCCGCATGGAGTCTTCCATGCGCGTCAGGCGCTCAACGCCCTCGTATTCTCGTTTCCATAAAGGAAATTCCATTGTCTGGCGAATCACGAAGCACGCGTAATCCGCAAGTGATTTGAGCGACCCCTCAAGAAAGGAGAAGGTCTCGCTGCGCTCCGCTTCCGTTTCGTCGGAGGCGGCGACTGCCGCCTCCAGTGCGTCAATGCGGGCAAGGATCTGATACTGTTCCATGTTTACCTCCTGTTGTCAAACAAAACGCGGACGACCTCCATGCAGAAGGCGGCGACTTGGCGGCGAACGGTCGGATCTCCGGTGTAGATCAGGCCGATCCCGTAAAACGCGGCGATCTTATTGACGGCGGAGACGCTGGCGATCGCGGCGTCATGGTGCTTGGAGCGCATCCGATCCAGCTCCGTAATGCGATCCTGCTTCGCGCTTCCGTCCAGGCTCCCGCTTGCAAAATGGATGCCGACCTCGGAGTTGCAAACCCCGTCTACGTAGGAAACGAAATTCCGAAAATGATCGGTGAGGAATTCAACGTCCTCCCGCGCGTCTGCGTCTCCTGCCTTGGCCTTCTGCGCGACCGCAGAGACTAACGCCTGGTAGTTCTGATAGGAAAAATAAGATACGGATTCCATAAAAATTGCTCCTTTCATTGCGTCATATTACACTGTTATCATACCATAGGGCAGCAACTGCCGTCAAGCTGTCCAGGTAATGCGTCAGCATCAGAGATTGCTTCCGATCCAATAACCGGCAAGCGCAGCGAGGCAAAGAATTCCGCCGATAAAAACGATAATCAAAAATTTAGTCATTGTAGGACACCTCCCTAATTGTTCCTTTTTTATTTTCCGTGTGGTAAACGAAATTCATGTTTTCTATGGACTCAGTCCCGGTTTAAGAACGCCAGCACGGAGAAGGTAGCGGCAATTCCGGAGTTGATCGCGGCGGCTCGGGAGCTCTTCTGAATGTCGGCGATCATTTGGCTTTGCAGGTACTGCTCCTGAATGGCGCGTCTGCTGTTCTGCTCCATGGTCATGCGGTGCAGCTGTTCCTCGTAGAGGTTGATGGCCTCCTTCATGCTGTCGGCTCTTCCATTGGCGAGCGCCTGCTCAAAGAAACACACCGCCTCATAGTTCTGATAATCGCGCGGCATTGCGTCGATCAGCTTCTGGTTCTGCTGTGTGATGCTGACGAGTGAATTGGAGATGTTCTCCAGCCTGGTCTCGAGGGTCTGATCCTCCGGACGCTCAGCCTCGCCGCGCGCATGGAAGCGCTTTCGCACGAGCTGCGCGGTCAGAAACCAGATGGCGAAGCCGACGGCGAGAAACAGGAAGGTGAGCAGGGATGAGCCCTTGCCTGCGTGCGCAGCCTTGCTGAGCATGAAAGCCGGGAGCACGACGACGTCAGCGGCCAGGAGTCCGAGGATGCCGCCGATGACGCGTCCCTGCTCGTCCGCGCGGGCGGCACGGATCGTGCGCTGGCGATAATACTGCTGCCGCGTGCAGATCGCGGCATTGCACAGATCGGAAATGTTGCGAAACACGGGGAGCGCATCGCGCACGGCGCGAAGGGCGTCAGTTCTGGACTGATATTCCATAAGTTACCTCCTTAATCGTCCATCGGAAATTGAAATCCACAGTCCTGGCAGGTCCAGCAGGCCGTGGTGTGCTTGCCGAAAAATGCTTTGAACAGGCGAAGCGCGCCTGGCTTGAAGAAGTACGTCTTGTAGTTTTGGGAATTGTCATAGCTCGGGGAGAGGCAGATGCTGCCGCAATGCGGGCAGCGCTGGATCACGTTGGATTGATTCATGTACGATTCTCCTTTTCCATTCACAGAATATATGATTGCGACGAATAAGATTTTGGACTTTTTTGTTGTTTTTTCTAAATCTTACAGTGTCAGGTCTCTGACCTCTCGCTTGACTTTGTGGCGACGATATATTTTACTGCTGGGGACTATCTGAGTTACAGGCCGAATGCTGATCCAGGTATTCCGCTGCCGACGATCCAGCAGGCGACGGTTTTTCTTGGACAGCTTCAGGTAATCAATGTGTTTCATTTTAATTCCTCCGTTTCATGTGCTCTGTTTTCTATATGGGGGCAGAAGGTGCTTTTTTGGACTTTTGGAACGATTATTTTCAAAAAACCGGCAGCCGAACGAATACTTCGGCTGCCGGATGCAACAATTCAGATTATTCAGATTCTGATGCTTCGAGGATCTTTGCAATTGTCTGAACGTAGTCCTTCCTGGAATTGGTAATTACATCATTCCCGTAGCGCTTTATGGGAAGTAGGTATTGAATTGGAACCTTTGCCGGGAGCCAATTTTTAACTGACCAACGGAGTTGCTTTTCAGGCTCGCCCGGACAGATTTCCTGCATGCTGCGCAGAGGTGTATCTGCCAACGCCGCACTGCTGCGGCAGGGGAAAGACACGAAGAAATCCAGATAGGCCGTGTCCATGGCATCAAAAACATCTCGATCCGAATCCAGAATCAAGTCATATTTCATGATGGCACAACTGGCCTTTTCCGTAAACCACAGGGGGAAAAACAGTGCTCTGGTAGAATTTTTACGCTCTCTGCTGCCGTTTGTTTGCAGATATTGGACTTGTGCTGCAAGCTCCAGCAGACGCTGGTTTGCCTGCTTTTCCTCTGCGGAAACAGTAAGATGCCGACTTGCATCTTCTCCGTCCGTAAATTCCATTTCCGTTTCTTCCCCGTCTTCGTCTGTGAAAACGGTAGAAACCATGCGGCTTTGGGTTGATAATTCCTGCCCCTCAGTCGTTTTCGCGTTGCGAAACAGGGCTCGTGCGGCATAAGATGCCAGATCCCCTTTTTCGGGGGAATAGGCTTCGCAGCCTTTGATAAAGGCATCCAATGCGTCAGAAAGAGCATCCTCTTCGGTATAATTTAGCTTTGGGTACACAGATTCAACCAGAATGCTTCCAAGCGCCGCCCAAAGCTCACATGTCCAATCCTTCAGCGCTGCGGCTTGTCCTTCTCCGGGCGTGGGTTTGCGGTTTCCAATCGCGTTCAGTGTATTCTGCTCTTCCTCAGAAAAAACAATACGCCTCATCCTTCCACCTCAGAGTTCCAGAATCTTCCGGATCGATGACTTGATATCCTTGGCGCCGGAGCTGGCAAGCAATCGCAGAATGTCATCCATCCGCATAAGAGCCGTCACGTCATAGATTTTCGCAATCCCCGTTTCGTGATCAAGCTGACCGTAAACAACGCAGCGGATGGTCGTGTTTTTTCGAGCCAACTTGGCATAGCGCAGTACCATAGTCTGTATTACGGGAGTAGGCTTGCCTCCATAGGTGATGCAGGCAAACAGAAGGTCGTTATCCTCTATTACGTCGATTAGCTTCTGAAAGGTTTCCAGCTGAGCATCGATTCCATCATCGTAGGGAACGTCTAAAACAACAAGTTGGATTGATGTAGCCATGTCTGCAGAGACAACTTCAAGCTCCTGTTTTAAACATTCCAAATTACGGCGAGAATTGTCATAATCTTCGCAGACCGTAATTACCTGAACGGTTTCGTCTTTCTCCGCAAAGCCGTGAAGAAGAGAAACAACCGGAAATTTCGTTGGCTTTTCATAGGCCAGACGCTGATTGTCCACCGCTTGATAGACGTGTGACTTCAGCGCGTTTTCTGCTTGCCGTGGAATGAACGTGATAAATTTCTTCAATTCCTTGCTACCTCCGATTCTGTGAATTTGCAATCTCTTCGTATTTTAAGAAAAGAATCGTCTTGGAGTTTTTATCGGCCCATTGCTTGCACTTGCGGAAAGCCTTCCAAAAACCGTCCATTTTTTTCTTTAGCATGCCGCTGCTGACCGTTTCCCCGGATGCGTGAGCGATCGTATTTCTAAGATCACAGATATCCCGGTAGCGATTCATCAAATCGCTGATCTGCGTAAAGGTTGCATTGTTATTCTTGTCTAACAACGACAGGAGAATCGAGGGATCGTTCTTTAGCGGCTTATTGTCTTTTGAAAGCCTTTTGGGGTTCGCTTTTTCAAACGCAGCACGAAGCACGCTTGGAATACAGTAGCATTTGATGAAATAGTAATCCAAATCTCTGAACTTCCACCGCTCGCGCTCATCTGTATCTCTGAGTTTCTCTGCAAACATTTTTTTTGCCTTATTTCGTGTTTCGGGCGTGTCGGCGTAATAGAGAATCCCACAGCGGACAATCTCATTAGGAATCAGCGCTTCTGCAAGTGTGATAGCCTGCTGGAAAAAGCCCTTTTTGATCGTCCATCCGATCAGAGATTCCAGGTCGATACTCTCATCAGGAGTGATGATAATGTCTCGATAGTCGCGCTCGATTCCGTCCTGTAGTGTCCGGAGATAGGCGTCCTGGAACGTTTTCCCGACAGCATTTCGATCGGCAAACAGCCGCTTGATGTTTCTAAGGGCATCTTTGATGCCGGAAACGTTGCAAAGGGTAAGAGACTCCTCCAATTTGGTCATTTCATTCAGAAGCGGATTCACGTCCGGTTCCTTTTTTGCAATCGATTTTTCGCAGTACTTCTGAAATTGCTTTGCGCGGCCGTAAGTGATAAATGCGTTCATTGCCGCTACCAAATCGGCGATGCTGTATCGCTGTGTCTCGTCCTGGATCTTGTTAGCGTAGTTCCGCACGTTGAAATCGACCGCACAGAAGCTGCAATCAATGCTCTCATAGTTTTTCAGAATCGAAAGCAGAGAATTCATTTCGTAGCTGGAGGTGCGGTTCCCGCCCTGAACGTCAATCAGCAGGCGAATATCCGCGGTTTCGCTGCCCCGGATGTGCCGGATGATCTCGTAAACGTCTTGGTCGGAGACGACGGTGATGATCGGAGCATTCTCTTCTGCAACATCCAATCTGGACAACTTAAGGTCTGGAGCGAGGGCAATATACAACGTTCTCTGAAGATATGCCAATTCTCTCTGCAATCGGTTTGTCTTGAGAACATTGATTTCTTCTGTCAAGCGCAGAATTGCATCCCGGTATTGGATTGCGCGTTCACGCATGGTATTTGCGGCTTCAGCGCTGTGAAGATCCGCCTCTGCAAGCCACTGATTCAATCGGTCCTGATAGATGCGGCAGAAGGCTTCCTTTGCCAGCCAGGAGAGCTTTTTCTCATTTTTCTCGATCCAGGCAAAGAAATCATCTGCCGAGATACGCCGATCCATCTTTTCCTGAAAATCCAGTTCAGCTTCCTTCCAGGCAGAATCGCTGTATCGCTGATAATCCGCTTCTTTCAGAAAGGCTTGCTCAATATCAGTTTTTACGGCAGCGGAAATAGCCGGATACAAGCCGTTTCTGCAAATCGCGTCGAACCATTCCGATTTTGGATTCCGAACGCCCTTTGATTGCAGCACCTTTCTGGTAATCGAAATCAATTCGCGCTTGCGGATACCGTCGATCTCTTTCCCGAAGTCTTTTGTTTGGAAGCCATTCCAGAAAAAAGAAATACGCTCAAAGAACAAATCCGCGTCGGTAGATGCCTGCTTGAATGAAGAAATCCTTGCGAGACTGCGTCCTTCAAGCAGACGCTTATCTGCGCTTACCGTTTTCTGCCCAATTTGCGCTTCCTGTGTTTCTTTGGAAGCGATAACTACAATCCGGTCAACTCCATACTGGCTCATATAGTATTTTGTTCCGGCCTCGACCGATAACAGCCCGTCACAGTACAGCCGTTTCCCGTCTTTTTCAAAATAGTAATAGCTGTAGTTTTTCCTGCTTGTGCTCATACTCAAAGTCGTCAAAATTACGGTTTCACGTTCCATGTCAGCAGCTCCATAATAATGTAGAAGTCCGTTTTGAAAAACAGCGGTATAAGGCCTCAGACGCAGTCGCCACATCTACTGTTATTATATAGTTTTATCACGATTCGTCAAGACGATGGGAGCAAAAAATAGGATATCATCACCAATACAGGCGAAAACCTTCGAAAACGAAGTAGGCGGTTTTCTGCGTCGTGCCGTCCGGGAGGACGGTTTCCTGTACCTGACGGCGGCTGACGGCGGCGAGCGCGGGGATCCCGGCCTGCTCCAGCAGGCGAACCAGGCGATAGCTGAAAACGGCCTCGCCCTGAATCAGCACCACGGGATTCTCGAAGGCCTTGATTTTTTCCAGATAGTCCGCGGCGAGGCGGGAGAGGTCTTCAAGCATGTCGCGCTCCGAGATCGCGGGAAAGGGCAGATCCCGAATGGGGCCGTATTCCAGCGCGGCTCGGCGCTGAGCGTCGCTCCACCGCACTGAGGGATGATTCGTGAGATTGACAAAGCTGTGATTCATATTTTTTCTCTTTTTTGGAAGGGGCTGTGAAGAAAAGGAGAGAAAAACACTCCCGGACTTCACAGCCCCTTTTTCGTCTCAGCTTGCGAGCAATTTATACAGGAACGTGACCATCTCGGCGCGGGAACAGGGATTGTCGGGCGAGAACTTTTTCTCAGAGGTGCCGGCCGTGACGTGGTTCTTGTAGGCCCAGCGCACCGCCTTGTAGAAATACGCGTCGCTGGGGACGTCGTCGAACGGGAAATAATATATGGAGACCTCCGGCGAGTCGCTGTACCGCCACAGGATCGTCATGGCCTGGGCTCTGGTGCAGGCTGCGTCCGCGCCGAAGACGCCCTCCTGGACGCCCGTGACGTATCCGTTCTCCTCCGCCCAGGTCGCAGCCTTGCAGTAGTAGCTCTCCGGCGAGACGTCCTCGAAGGGGCACTCCGTGTTTTCCGGTTCGGGGGAGCCTGCCGCGCGCCAGAGGAAGGTGACGAACTGCGCGCGGGTGCAGCTGGCGCTGGGCGAGAAGGTCGTCGCGGAAGTACCGCTCGTAATGCCCTGCCCCAGCGCCCAGACGACCGGCGCGGAGTACCATGCGCCGATGGGCACGTCCGTGAAGGGGAGACCCGGCGTCGACGTCACCATGCTGCTGTCCACGGTCGTCAGCTTACTGAGGTTCGACGCGCTGATCTGGCAGAACACGGGCATGCTGTCGTCGGTGTAGTACCAGATGACCTTGCCGTCGACCAGAATGGGCTGGCAGTCGGAGAGCTTTGCGTTGCCGGAATAAACCGGGCAGGTTTTTGTGCCGCTGTTGTTGACGCAGGTCCAGCGCAGTACGTCGTTCTCCTGCCAAAGCACCAGAAGTTGGTCGCCGCTGAGCTTGACCGTCTGCGGGTTGGAGATGGAGACGTTGCTGCCCTCGGCGTAATTCGTCAGCCAAAGCGTCTGCGTGCTGCTGGCAGAGAAGGGCGACGCACCCTTGACGACGGAGACGAACACGTTTCTCTGCCCGTACAGATTCGTCGCGTTCAGCGGAACGGAGCTGCCTGCCACCAGATAGCTTTTGCCGTTGAGGGCTGCAAAGCCGCCGAGATCAGCGCCGCAATAATTTTCGCTTCCCGGGGCAAAGGGGAAGGCGTTCACGTAGGCGGCCGTGCCGGGCAGCGTCGAAGCGCCTGCCGCGTTCGCATAGCAGTGAACGATCGCGCCGCGGCCGCCGCTGCCGAACTCCCAGTGATCCAGCGTCAGCAGATCCTGCCCGTCCGCCAGAATAAACTGGTTGAAGCTGTGGGAGGCGTAGCCGGTGGACCAGCTGGAGATCGCGGATCGGCAATCCGTGATCTGCATGGTCGGAATATGCACGGCCAGGGTCAGGTTCGCCTGGTGGCGCAGACCGTCGTTGGAGGTGGTGTACATCAAATGACAGGTGAGGATATAGAGCATATCCCCGGACTGCACCATGCGCAGGCTGCCGGCGTCGAAGGGGCAAACGGTATTTGCCCCTCTGAGGCTGACGCTGTCGATCCGGTTCCAGTTCTCGTCGTAGCGGACGACCCGAATCACCTCTGCGGAGTTGCTTTCGGCGTTGTTTTCCTGGCCGAAAACCGCGAAACGATAGTTCGTTCCGGCGTAGGCTCCGCCGTAGAGGGGAAGCTCAACGGGCAGCTCCTTCCCGGAGCGGAAACTGCCGTCTGCATTGTAGACCTCGCAGATCAGCTTTGAGCCGACGGCCTCCACCCGCGTGAAGGAGCCGTCGCTGTTGGCGCACAGCATGGACGAAACGGGGCGTGCCGAATACCAATCGTAATTCTGCGCCCCTGCGTTGCAGGAGACGGTAGGGACGGTGAGCGGCGCGGCGGTCAGATTGGCGTCGGAGCCGGCGGCCAGGGCGGCGGGAACTGCCTGGAAGAGCATCCCGGCAAGGATAAGGACGGAAAGAACGAGGCAAAACAGTTTTTTCATGATTGTAATTTCCTTTTTCAGTAAAAATTTTGAAAGTGATAGGATCGAAAAATGCGTGGAGGGAAATAAACACGGTTATTATGTGGCTCCCTTGTTGTTGGGGGATTTCTGAACCGCCAATCCGAGCAGCAGAACGATCAAGTCATCGATTGGCCCGGGACATGCGTCTATGGGAGACACAATGTAGACGATCATCAGCACGAGCAGCATACCTTTAACAAATCCAGTCATAGCGGGAACCTCCTTTTGTTGCGCTTGTTTTGTCCTGACACTCACTATATGGACGACGTAACCCCTTTTTTGCAGGTTTCCCGAAAAAAATTGCGGAGATGGATATTATTTCGATCCATCTCCGCACAGGACGTCCATGCGATTTTACAACCGTTCCCGTTGTAGGGGCGGTCATTGGCCGCCCGCATTCCGCACGCGGGGCGTCTACACAAGGTCAAACAGGCCGAAGCCCTGGGCGTTGCGGCTGCCGAGGCCGGTCTGATAGAGCAGATCCAGGACGGCCGGTTCCCCTTGCAGCAGATAGCGGCCGCGCCAGCCGGTCAGATAAAAGCCCTTGAAGCGGGTCACGACCTTGTCCCGCTCCGTCACGGCCAGCGGCGCGAAGCCCAGCCCGCCGGGCGGCTCGCTGTGATACAGGCTGATCCATTTTCGGGCGGCGTTTCCGGCAAGCAGACGGCCGAACTCCGGGTCGAAGGGATCGGGGAAGAAGGTGGAGCCGTCCGCCTCGGTGCGGTGAACCGTCACGGGAGAGTCCATGCGGATCTCTATTTCGTGTTCCGTCACGCGCCTGTCCTCCAGCCGTGCCTCTGCGACGGTCAGGCGGCACGAGCCAAGCCTGTGCTGGGAGCCCGGCGTCATGCAGTCCAGCAGGCATTGGATGAATCGCCCTTGGGTGCTGCGGAGCTCCAGCGCGAAGCCGTCCGGGAAGCGCAGTCCCTCCGCCTCTCGCTCATAGCGTCCCCGGAGACGCCCGAAGACGAAATGACGGAAGGGGCGATCCGCAGCCTGATAGCCCGTCTCATGGAGAAAGCGCTGATAGGCGGGATCCTCGCGCAGAGAGGCATAAAGCAACCCCTGCACCTGCTGCTGGTAGGCCAGGGGAACGAGGAGATCCTCTCCGGAAAATTTCAAGTGAAGCTGCATTAGAATTCCTTCCCGGGATCAAACGCAAAACGGCGGCACAGTGGCCGCCGCATTCGATTCAATCCCTCTTAGGTAAGATAATAGGAGAAAAAATGACCTGGAAAGAATTGACCGAGGAGTGTTTCAATCCCTCTTAGGTAAGATAATAGTTCTTGGGCAAGAAAACTCTGGATAGATGGGCAACATCGTTTCAATCCCTCTTAGGTAAGATAATAGGCCCGGAAACGAAAGGAGAAAAAAATGACGGAAGAAAGTTTCAATCCCCCTTAGGATAGATAATAGCAAAAGATGAAAGGAGAAAATATGTCTCAAGAAACCGTTTCAATCCCTCTTCGGTAAGATAATAGATGATGTTTACGAACCGGATGTGTTCGATATGGATTATGAGTTTCAATCCCTCTTAGGTAAGATAATAGTTATGGATTTCAGAAAAGTAGCACAGACCGTATTGTTTCAATCCCTCTTAGGTAAGATAATAGAGGTGGACAAGGATCAGACCCCTGCTCCGGAACGTTTCAATCCCTCTTAGGTAAGATAATAGTCTGCAAAGACATCGACCGAGTGATTAGAAAGGTTAAGGTTTCAATCCCTCTTAGGTAAGATAATAGGCACGATGGCCATGGAAAATATGCAGCGTGCCGACTTGTTTCAATCCCTCTTAGGTAAGATAATAGGCCGCGCTTAGAAAAAAATACAAGGAGGACGGTATGTTTCAATCCCTCTTAGGTAAGATAATAGTGGAATATTTCGCCACTTACCCAATATTATATACTACATCTTGCGTTTGTCAAGGTTTTCTCAGTGAAAAACGGGCAAAATACTTCGTCAACCCCTGCTGCGCGAACCAAAAATCAATTTAATTCCGAAGAAAATAGCAGCAAATCATGCGGGGTTGACGAAGCTGATTATGAACAAATAATGAATGCCGTCTGCAAATCAAGATACAACTGTTTCAAAACAATCCCCTTAAGCCACGAAAGAGTTCAAGCGTTCCGATAAGTACGGACTATTCGCTGCGCTGCATTTTGTGCTGAAGCTCGTTTACAGCACCCGATCCGGGTGATCCTCAGTTCTGCCAAGGCAATCTACAATCCCGCCCTGGAAGGCAGGAAAGCTGTAGATTCGAACCCCATCCTCCTCCGGGCGGATCAATGTTTCAAGCTCCCGCTTTAGATGACCCAGCTTGCTCTGGGACAGGTGCCCCTCAAAAACCGAACGCTGGACCGGCCGCAAATACTTTTTTACAATTTTCCGAGCCTTGGCGACCCGCTCCTGGCGCATATCGTAAGACAAAATCACAAACATTTCATTGTCACGCTCCCAAAAACTACACGTTCTGCTGCTGCACCACATAATGTGCATTGCATGACTGTAGCATGCTCCAATTAACGTGTCTGCTTAAAAGGCTTGTAAGGCTCCCCAACCCGGAAGTGCCGCACCAATTTGCGAACCTCCTCCCGTATGATTTCAGCATAGCTCATGGAAACCCCGTCTACCTTGATTCTGACGTGGAGCTTATCGTAGTATTCGGAGAGAAAGAGCCGCTTTCCATCTGCAGTGAGCCAGACGCCGCCGTTTTCCATGGTCTGGAAGTGCAGACCGGGGCGAAGTTGACGACGATTTATCAGAGAAAAAACCGTCCGATCCACAATCAGGGGTCGGAACAACTCCGCAACGTCCAGGTTTAAGGATTCCAATCGGGCGTTGGTGGCATGAAGGAACCCGACGCGAACGTCGAGGGCCGTCTTCCCAATTTCAGTCGCAATGTAACTGTATAACAGGGTATTGCCAAAGCTGATCATGGCATTTACCTCGTTCCGAGGCGGCCGACGACTGCGGGAAGCGAAGAAGAATTCCGAATTGGAGATGAAGCTGTCAAAGCAGCCGTAATAGACGTTCCGCGCTTGTGCTTCTAAAAGCAGAAGTTTCTTGTATTCTTCACAGGCTTTGATCCGATCCTCCAGTGTGTCAATCCGCTCCAAGGCTTCTGTATAACCTCGATCCTCATGACGGCGATAATAACGAATATTCAACCTGAGGTTATGGATGGAACCCAACACAAATTGGCGAGCCAAAGGAAGACGTTCTTTCTCGTTGTAATATGCCTCAAGCTGGGTGAGTGTCGTCATAGGTGAATGCAGCGGACGATTGGGAACGAAACGCCCCGTCAGACGACCGTATTTATCAAAGACGTTGATCGTGATTCCCCGATCTGCTGCCGCTTCAAGGAAACCCGTGTCAAAAATCACAGAGGAATACACGTTGATAGAACCTGTAGCCTGAGATGGAATCTCTAATCTGCCGTTTTCCGTTTGAAAGCACATGGAGAAATCCCGTTGCCGCAAAATTCCATCGCTAAGAAGAGTCTCCGTATCTCCCGGATTTTTGATTTCCCGGCTGTGCCATGCGCCATAGGCAGGCAGAGCAGTGTCTTCCGCAGACAGAGTCAGGATCCCGTCACGTCCGGGAATGAAACGGTGTCCAAGAAAAACCATCTGCATTGGCGCGTCCGCCTTCAGTTTTTTGCGACTGACACGCAGGCTGAGATTATCCCGAAGGAATGCTGAGGCTTCCTCCGCAGTTGCCTGCAGTGCTGCCTGTTCATTTCCAAAGAGCACAAGGTCGTCTCCATAGCGCACAAATGGTACTTGATGCTCCGTAAGCCAGGAATCCAAGCGGTGAAGATAGACGTTGCAGAGAAACGGACTTAGAGGCGTTCCCTGACATATTCCTTTCTCACGCGAAACAAGTCGTCCCTCCTCCAGCACGGGAACGGCAGCGAAAGCACACAACAATTGCGTTAAAGCAGGCTCTTCCAGCAGAAAATCATTCAGCGCCTCCTGCAAAAGCGCTCTGTCCATGGAATCGAAGCAGTTTGCCACATCCATTTGAATTGCCCAACGGTTGGTTCCACCAAGAAGGCAGTATTGCTGCAAGGCGGAAAAGACGCCGCGCCCGGGCCGCCAAGCATGGCTGTCCGGAGAGAATCGTGCGTCGCAGGTCTCGTGCAAGTACTCCAAAATGCAGCGCTGAAGGACGGTGTCTACCGCCGTGGCTCGAACCAGCGGACGAAAGCTGCCATCCCGCTTTGCCACGTGAAAGCCAACAACGGGCATAGGGTTGTATCGTTCCTTTTTGAGCTGGCGCAAAAGAGTCCCTGCGTTGAGCCGGAACCACAGCACGGCAGCTTGGGCACTCATGCCGTCATAGCCGGGATGAAATCCGCTCTTTTGCAGTTCTGCCGCTTTTTCTTCCAGCCGCTCCGCTGTGAGATTGTCCAGAAACATTTTTCTGTCTTCCTTTCAGCTTTTCTCCCTTCAAGAGAGAAAAACAATCCATTTACCCCTAATATATAGCCGATTGTTCACAGTTTGTCAACAAATGATTTCGTCAACCTCCATATTTCCTAAGAATAACAGACGATGTTCCACAGTTTTTCCTGCTCCTTAATCCGGGTTGACGAAATCATTCGAGTGATTTTTACCTGAAAAAACTTGACAAACACAAGATGTAGTGTATAATGATAAGCAAGTGGTGAAATATTCCACTATTATCTTACCTAAGAGGAATTGAAACCTTCTCATTCTTCAATTTCTGACTGCTTAAAGCAATATCACTATTATCTTACCTAAGAGGAATTGAAACTGTTCGTTGCTCATGTTTAATTCTCCTTTTTCGTCATAATAAAATTAAAACTATTATCTTACCTAAGAGGAATTGAAACGAATCGGGGTTCTGATCCTTGTCCGCCTTCTTGGCAGCTATTATCTTACCTAAGAGGAATTGAAACGCGTGTTCGAGGGCTTCTTTTTCTTTCATGAGGATCTATTATCTTACCTAAGAGGAATTGAAACATCATTTCCAGTTCCTTGTCTTCCATAGTTAAAACCTCCCTATTATCTTACCTAAGAGGGATCAAAATCGAGCACCGCTGATTGGAACACCAATCAGCGGTGCTCGATGATTACGTTTCCGCCCCGTTCCGGGCTGTTGCGCTGCCTCTCCGCATTTGCCGCGATCCGTCTCGTCTTTCCAGGCACTTCGGAGCCGGAGCCTGTTTTAGTATGTGCTTGTCATGATTGACAATTTCAGGATTGTACGGTATATTATTTATGCAGCTTGCACAATCCGGACACTGCGTCCGGCCAAGTCTCGATAGAAAGAGAGATGATCAACATGCAGACGATTCCCTTTCTGGCGCAGTACAGCATTCGCTCCAAACAGGCCTACATCTTCCGCACCAACCGGCTGGCCGAGATCATCGGCGGCTCCGAGCTGATCGCCGACGCCTTTAAACTGTTGTTCGACTGTGCGGAAGAGCTGAACCTGAAGCTGCCCCGTGCAACGGGACAGGAATTTATACGGGAGGAGATCCTCGCGCAATTTGAAGCCGGAAGCCTGGATCTGGTGGAGCTCTTTCGGGGCGGCGGCAACGACACGATCCTTTTCCGGGATCAGTCCGTCTTTGCAAGGCTGAACCGCGCCTATACGCTGCGCCTGTTGCGGGAATGCCCCGGGATGATCCCGCTGTGCGTCGGCACAGCGCTGGAAGAATGCAGAGATTACGATGCGGATTACAAGCGCTTGATGCAGGCTGCGGATCGCGAGAAAAACCGAATGCTGACCGGCGGCATCCCCGTTTCCCAGCCCTTTGCCATGATGGATCGAACGACCTTCCAGCCCTTGAGTAAAATATGGGCGCAGAACGGAAAAGAATATCGGCGCTCGGACGAGGCCTACGCCAAGCTGAACGCCGGCTGGCAGAGCCACAAAACAGATCTGAGCAACGCCATGCTGGACGGGCTCGTGACTGAGAAGGACGAGGAGAGCCTGCTGGCCATCGTCCACGCGGACGGCAACAACATGGGCGTGAAGATCCAGAATATGCTGGACGGGCACAGCGACTACGATTACTGCGTGAAGGCGATGCGGGAATTTACGGAAGAGATCTCAAAGGTTTTTTCCGTTTCCGGCAAAAAGGCGGTCGATGAATGCGCGAAAGCCGCCGAGCAGGCGCAGCTTTTCGGCCTCAAGCAAAAGAACTCCTACAAGGTGCGCTGGGTCGTCTGCGATGGCGACGACGCAACCTTTATCTGCAACGCAAGGCTTGCCAAGCTGCTTGCCGAGGAATATCTGAAAGCAGTGGATCAGTATCGCAGAGAAAACAAAGCGGAACGCTACAGCTCCTGCGCGGGGATCTGCATCTTCCACAGCCATTACCCCGTCGACCGCGCCTATGCGCTGGCGGAGCAAGCCTGCGATTCCGCAAAGGATCCGATCCACGCGGCCGCCATCCGTGCGAAACAAAAAAAGCAGCCCGTTCCGGAGGAAGGATGGCTGGATTTTCATTATATTCGCGGCGGCATGGGGGACAATCTGGACGAGATTCGGGATCGTCACGGCGTCAGCGCCATCCTTGCAAGGCCCTGGAAGGTCTGCGGCGGGGCGGACGACCACCCGAAAAACGTGAAAAAGCTCGACGCGCTGGCTGAGACATTGCTGAAAGCAAAGTTCAACCGTTCCAATCTCAAAGCCTTCGGCGCCGCCTACGAGGAGGATCAAAGCCTCGGAGAGCTGGAATGGGAGCGTGCCACGAGAATGCTTGAGAAAGACAAGCTGAATAAAATCAACGCGGTGTTTTCAGACAAAGCTGCGCGGTTCCGTGCGTTATACGATCTGTCTGAGGTGTACGATCTCTGGTATCGGCCGCATTCTGCGGCACAAACGGACGAGGAGGGCTGACGATGGCAATTCTGAGAATTACCCTGAAGTCGGATCTCTGTGCCGGCAGCGGCGAGGCCACCGGCGTTGCCGTGGACAAGGATCTCTGCATTAGCGAGGCCGGCCTGCCCAGCATCCCGGCCAGACGGATCAAGGGCTGCCTGCGAGAGGCGGCAATGCAGCTGCAGCGCTGCGGCTGTTCCGAAGCGACGAAGCCCAATATTGAGACCCTGTTCGGTACGAGCACGGGCGTAGAGGGCTGCCTCGACCTGCGGGACGCCGTGCTTCCGGGCGCCGAAGCGATGGAAGCCTGGCTGAAGACGGGTGTGCCCCCGCAGATGAAGCAGGCTGCTGCGCCGCTGAACGTGGCGCGCATCTTCACCTCCGTTCTCGGCCAGACGAAGCTTGAAAACGGCGTTGCGGTCGACAACACCCTGCGCTATACGCGGGTTCTGAACCATTACAGCGCCCTGGCGGCAGAGCGTGAAACGACGCTGGAGGCGTCCGTTTTCCTGCGGGGCGAAGGCGATGCGTCTCTCGCCCCGCTTTGCAGCTTGCTGGAGAAGTCCTGCAAGGCGCTGCGGCATATTGGTTCCCTGCGCAACCGAGGCCTCGGAGAGATCCGGGCGGAGCTGTTGGAAAAAGACACGCTGATTGCCGAAGCCCCTTCGTTTGCAAAGCCGCAAACAGACGTGCCAACCGGGGAACCGGATACGCTGATCCGGTATCGCGTGGTGCTGAACGCGCCGGTCACGCTGCCCGGCTGCGCCGAGGAGCTGAACGAGATTCCGGCGCGCAGCGTCATCGGCTGTGCGGCCGCAGCCTATTTGAGGCACGGAAAAGCGGAGGACGTGCTTTTCCGCCGACTCTTCCTGGACGGAAGCGTGCGTTGGAGCGCGCTGACGCCCTCCGTAGACGGCGTTCGCTCCGTGCCGACCCCGCTGATGCTGGTGCGGCTGAAAAACGAAAAGCGCTGCCACAACCTCTACGCCTCCGGCTCCGCCGAGGGCAAAAAGCAAAAAACGCTGGACGGCAGCTTTGCCGCCCCGGCAGAGAACGGCTTCCGAATCACGGCGGTCAAGACGCACACGGTGTATCACCACAGCACGGGCGAGGACGGCACCCTGTATATGCAAAGCGCGCTGGACGCGGGCATGATCTATGCCGGTGAGGTCCGGGTTCCGGCCGCGCTGGCGGAAACCGTGAAGGAGCTGCTTCAAAAGACGAGCTTTGCCTTTGGCCGCAGCCGCAGCGCGCAATACGCTTCCTGCAGCCTGCAGGGTGAGCCGGAGATTACGCCGATCATGAATCCGCTTCGCGCGACGGAGCCCGGCGCGCCGATCTACGCCGTCCAGCAGTCTAATCTGCTGTTAACCACCGCGCAGGGCTTGTATGAAGTTGGAAACGGGCAGCTCCGGGCGGCGCTTGCGCAGGCGCTTGGGGCGGAGAATACGCCCGTCGAAGGAAAGCTGGACTACTGCATGTATCATCACGTCGGCGGCTATCAGGCGACGTGGCAGCTGCAAAAGCCGCAGCTTCTCACCGCCCGCGGCGGAAGCGTCTTTACCTTCCGGTCAAAGGGTGAAAAGCTTCCCGTTTGGCTGACGCTGGGCGAGCTGCCCCAGGAGGGCTTCGGCCTCTTCCGCCTCTATACGGAAGCGGAAATGCGCACACTCTCTGAAATCGCGGATGCTCCCGTAGACCGGAAGAAGACCGCGTTTGCAGACTCGGCGCCCTGCCAACAGCTCGGATCCGCCCTGCTGGCCGCGGCAATGCGCGCGGAAATCCGGGACAGCGCCATTCGGCTGCATAAAAGCGGCGGGGCACCCAGGCTGGGAAAAGGAACCGTCGGGCGGCTCCGCCTGATGCTGGCGGAGGCGGACTCGCTCTCGGATCTCCGTAAACGGGTTGACACCATCAAGGAAAGCGACAAGAGCAGCGAAAATCAGACGCCTCAAAAGAAGCTTGCAGAGGAATTGTTGACCCGGGTATACGGAGCGGCGGAGCAGCCGTCCTGGGACGTTCTGCTGAGCGAATCGCCAAGTGGAAAACCGCTGCTCCCTCTTCTCCGCGTCGACCGCTTTGCTTGGGAGAAGCTAATGAAAAACTGGAAGGAGCCTCTGGATATACTGCTCCATCTGGCTCACTACGAAAAAGCGAAGGGAGAGGAATGAAATGCAGAAGATATACTATCAGTGTGCATTCAGACAGCTTGCTCCCCTTCGGATCGGCACCGGAAGCGGTGAAAAAACCGACAACGATATCCGGAAGGACAGCCGCGGATTTCCAATGATCCCCGGCACAAGTCTGGCAGGCGTGCTGCGCGCATTGCTGCCTCCGGAGGATGCAGACGCCGTTTTCGGCTATCTCAAAACCGGAGATCATGCTGAAATAGTATCCAGCGCCGTCCTGGTCGGCGACGCAGTGCTTCCTGCCGGCACAAGGCAGAGCGACTACCGTATCTCCGAACGCGACGGCGTCGGCCTAACGGATCACGGAGCCAAAATAGATCACGCAAAATACGATTTCGAAGTCGTGGAATGCGATCTGCCTTATACCGCGATTTTGGAGCTGGCGGACGATGCGGACGAAGAAACGGTCGTCCCGCGCCTGGAACGCGCGCTTCGGCTGGCGCAGGCAGAAGGCTTGCATTTCGGCGCCCGCAGCACCAGAGGCTACGGCCTGGTTTCCGTGTCCATCGCAAAACGGTCTTTCGAATTTCCAAGGCAGCTTGATGAATGGCTGGACTTCGACCCACTGACCGGTGCTTATCCGGATCGACTTCCGGATGGCCCTCTCCCCGAACGCAGGCGACCCATCCGCGTGGAGCTGACGGTCAAAATGCGGGGAAGCTTCTCCGTGCGTGTCTACACGACTGCCATCGCGCGTGAGAACGAAGCTGCGCCGGATCAGATCGCGCTGGAAAACCGAAAGGGTGACGCGGTGCTGCCCGGAACCTCCTGGGCCGGCAGCTTTCGCCACCACATGCGGCTGCTCGCCCAAGGCTCCGGCCTTGATGAGGCGGTCCTGAACCAGATCGACGCCTTGTTTGGCGTGACCGGAAAGGTCAAAAAACGCTCTGAGATTCGCTTCAGGGAAGCAGAAATCAACACAAAAAAGCGCTTGACCATAACGCGGAATGCGATCGATCGCTTCACGAATGTGCCGTGCAATCGGGCGCTGTTTACCAGCAGAGTTGCCCACGGCGGGGAAGGGGAAGCGACGATCGAGCTGCCAACCGAGACCGATCCGAAGCTGCTTCGGCTTTTGGCGGCGGCCATCAACGACCTGGATCTCGGCTTGATGACCCTGGGCGGCGAGGCAGGCGTGGGCAGAGGGCTTTGTGAGGTTACCGCGCTCAAGGTGAACGGGACGGATCAGACGCAAAGCATGAAAGCTCTGAAAACGGATTATCTTCTGGGAGGTGGCGTATGATGGATCGTTGGATCAAAGCGGCCGGAAGCTGCGCGGATTCGGAGCTGCTGCAAAAGGCGACAGAATTTGCCGCTGTGGGAGACCTTGTGATCGCCTGCTATACGGATCGCTTCCTCGCAGTGCGTGCGGATCGCCTTTCCGCGCTTCCCTCCTTTGAGACGCTTCTGGAGCTCCGGGTTTTTAACGAAACCCGGGAATTGTGGGCGCATCGCTCTGCGCTGGGAAGGCCGTTCTCGTGGCGGATCGCCGACGACGCGGTGTTGAAGCAGAATGCGATGCAAGAATCGGACGACTTTCTGAAGGAGCCCGAAAACCATTTCATGGATTCCGTTCAGACCCTGGATATTGATACGACCGTGACGCTTGGAACGGATGAATACGGCAGCCGCAGACTGCGGACTACCGTTGGCGGTGCTTACGCACTGCCGATTGCGGAGAACGAGAATTGCGTCAGAATCAGAAGCTACGTTCGATACGATGAAAACGGCGTGGGCTCTGTTGCAGACGCCCGACTGCTGGGCTTCGGCTGTCAGGGAAAGGAGGCAACTCCGTGAAAGAAACGTATCGCGTTGTAAACCCCTACAACTTCATCCCTTTTGAGCAGGAACCGGAGCGGAAAACGCTTGCAGCGTGGTATTCTGACCCGGCCGAACAGCTAAGCGGCTGGCTGGACGTGAATATCTTTTTGAAAACCCCGCTGATCGTTCCGCAATCGGCTCCGATCAGGGAGGAAAAGGGTCATAAGACCTATGATTTTTATCAACTGGACGGCAAGCCCGCGATCCCCGGCAGCAGTCTGCGCGGCATGCTGCGCAGTCTCTACGAGGCTGCAAGCAACAGTTGTCTTCCGTTTCTGATGGATGAGAAGCCCGTCAGCCAGCGAACGCCGCTGTATGCGGCCTTTCATCAGCGCGGCTTGCTTGAATACGACAAGGAACACGCCGTTTGGAGACTTTGGAGTACAAGGGCCGTTCGCAACAAGGTTCGCGGTGCGGACGTTGCAGACGCGAAATACAAGCAGGGCGGGAAGTCGTACAAGAATGCCGAACGCGTGGCGTTTCTTCGGTTTCAGGACGCCGGCGGCTATGAGCGCTTTCGCATTGTAGACGATCCCAAAATAAAACCGGGAAGAAACGTTGAATACGGCTATCTGCAGTTTTCAATTCCGGTTAATCCAAAAAGCGATTACAACGTCGCGGTTCTTACCAAGGCCGGACCGGAGCCTCTTCATTCGTGGGATGCCGGTGATGACAGCCCGTATCGATCGCTCAACGGTTCGGTGAAGGATACCTGCAAAAACACCGTTGAGAACGAAAAGCGGCCGGTTCCGTCTACGCAGAAAGCGCTTAATGATGCGATGGAAGCGGCAAAGGAAACAGGTGGCTTCATCCCGGTATATTTCTTTGAGGTCGAGCGCGACGGGAAAAAGCTGTACTATTTCTCCGGGGCAGCAGCCGGTCGGGTGCAGCAGCGCCGCAAGTGGCCGGACGTCATGGGAAAGTACAGCCCCTGCGACGGAGAGAAGCTCTGCCCGGCCTGTGCGCTGTTCGGTACCGCCGCAGGAGCGGGACTGAAGGGCAGGCTGCGCTTTTCCGACGCCCAACCCTGCCATGTTCTGAAAAAAGAAAAACGTACGTTGGCGATTCTCAGCAATCCAAGGCCTTCCGCCTTTGAGTTTTATCTGCGAAAGCCGGTCGATCCGAACGGCCGCAAGGTCACCTATTGGAATTTCGACTACTACGGATATCGTGCCGCAAGAA
Organism: Oscillospiraceae bacterium; assembly: GCA_016292255.1. Taxonomy (GTDB): domain Bacteria; phylum Bacillota; class Clostridia; order Oscillospirales; family Oscillospiraceae; genus JAFRPC01. Next base: position 2,320 of record JAEEZZ010000038.1, on the reverse strand, counting down.
CGATCCAATATACCGAAGCGGACGGAACGACAACGGAAAAAACGGTAGAGCGGACGGAATACTGTGACCTTCCGGAGGCGACGCCCCGGGGCAGGAAGCTATATTGGCACAGTCAGCCGACGCAGCGCAGCGCAGAGAAATCCAATCAGAACGCAACCATGACGGCTGTTTGCCCGTCCGATCCCAGTTCTGGCCAGCCCGATTTCCAATCTCGGATCTATTTTGACCGGGTGACGAAGGAGCAGCTTCAGGATCTGATCTGGGTGCTTACCCTTGGTGAGAATACCCCGGACAGCACGCGCTGGCAAAAGCTGGGTCATGCCAAGCCTCTTGGCTACGGAAGCGTGAAGCTTACGGTAAAGGGTTGCCAGATTCGCATTTTGGACAATAATCTGGAAATGCGGCTGGAGCCATTGGAAATTCCTGTCAATCCGGATTGCAGTTTTAACGTGGACAGCACTTCCGTGCAGGCACTGCTGAAGATGTGCGATTCGAAAACCACCGAAGGCCTCCGTGTGGAATATCCATATGAGCAAAAAACAGGAAAGGACGGGCAAAAAAAGGGAATGCCGTCTATTTTCCAATGGTTTTCCAACAACCGCACCAATGCAAACAAGCTGAAAACCTTACCGGAGCCAACCAACCACAATTTGACGTTGGAGAGCTGCAATCCCCAATTCGGCCATGCTTCAACGCAGAAGCAGCCTTATGACGGCAAAGCTTTCCGAACGGATTTCTCCAAATCATTCTCCTACGATAAAAAGCCTTCAAGAGAGTGGACAATCAAAGTGGGGAGTACAGTTGAAGCGAAAGTCCTTCAGATACAGAAAAATGGCTTTACCGTCGAGATACCGGGGTTTGGAGAGCAAGGTTTCGTGCATATTAGGGAAATCCCCGATTGTTTTATTAGATCCAAAGAGGACTACGTTACGGAAGGGCAAACCGTCCGCGTGAAATATCTGGGTTGGAACTACGGCAAGCACCAGTTTTCCCTGAGAGAGGCAGATCGCTGAGCAAATAGTACACTATATCAAGGCAAGATTTATATACGTCTGGGTTTATCCATATTCAAAAGAGCAATCATTCAAAACGCGGACGCCGCAAAGACACGGGTATCGCCTGACAGCGATGCCCGTGTCTTTGCGGTTTGGTTATTCCCGGATTCCGTTTCCGCGCTTCGGAAAACGGCTAAATATATGGCCGCATAAAGGAAACGGCCTTTTCAGCGGCCTCCTTTGCGATGTCTAAGGCCTTTATCAAAGCCTCGACGTCGCTTGTCAGGATTGCCATTTTTTGAACCTGGATTACTGCTTCTTCGTCCACCGGGACATAAGTAATGTGCAGGTTTTTGTCGTCCTTGGGCATGATCTGGACGACGATGCCTTCCCGCCGAAGTGTTCCGGCTTTCTTCTCCTCGATATAGTTGCCATCGTAAAACCAGTGTAACTTGTACTCCTGGTTCTCGGCAGTCATCGAAGGAATGACCCCACCACTTTGATCCTTCGTTATCACAAAATCATCCATGCTCTGAACCTCCTGGATGGAAGTATAACACATATCGAATTTGTGGTCAATAGTTCCTCTGTGAGTCATAATCCAGAAAAGAAATAATCGCATGATTCATTTCCTCGAGATTTAATTTCATGCATCATAGCTTGCCGAACTGTCCGGTATCATCAGCCTCAAGTCTTCGCGACTGAAGAAACCGTAGAGATATATATGCGATAGATATCTTCGAATCATCTGATACTGTTTCACGCTGGATTGATTAATACTCATGATTGCATCTCCATTCCGGAATCAAAGATAAAACTGTGTTTTTTATTTCTCCTTTCGTTGAGGCTTTCGATTCGGAAATGCTGCCTCCATCCAGTCGATGAGCTCCTGGAGGGTGATCTTGCCATCGGTACATTCGTCCCGCTTAGTAATGGCCTGGTAGCGCCATTTCTTGAAGTCCTCATCCTTGATCTGGCGAACCTTGAGCCTGGCGGAGTAGCGCTTGTAATACTTACTGTAGACAGCCAGAGCTTCGTTGTCCGCCACCTTTGCTTTGTAGTTATCAATGGCCGCCAGCTCTTGGCAAGTGCGGATCTCGCCCTTCGCGATCCGGTCACAATAGGTGGTATCGTAGTTGCCCTTCATGATGAAGTACTTTCCGCAACGCTTGCATTTGCGGAAACGGATACCCTGCTCCAGCATCTTGGTGAATTCTAACTCCAGCATATCGGAAATGGTATTCGCTTCATATCCGACGCTCAGGAAGGTGTTTGTGCGCAGGCTTACTTTTGGCCCGGGAATGTGATATTTTTTGGCAAACTCT
>JAEEZZ010000037.1 GCA_016292255.1 Oscillospiraceae bacterium | reverse complement strand
TTTACAAAGCGGCATAATAAAACCGCAAATTTCGGCATGAGGCCCGAAAGCCTCATACCGAAATCTGCGGTTGCCACAGCGCCGCAGCGCTGTGAACTTTTCGTTAATTATTTCACTGTCCTCTTGACGGGGAGCGGTTCAGATCACAAGTCCGGGGGATTTTTTTCTTGACTGCGACCGGGCGGGGTGAGAGAGATAAAAAGACAGACGGCAGACATGAGTGGAGGCTCGTGGGGGCCGCCTTTTTTTGTTTGCAAATTCATGTGTCAAATAGCAATGGCAAATGATAGGAAACAATAAGAAATTGCACCAAAACAAAACCCCAACGCCGACGGCGGACAAGCACTGCTTGTCCCTACAGGCCTCCCCGCCCGTCATTCTGAGCCGCAGGCGAAGAATCCGTTCCCCCGTCCCCCGGCGGCAAGTAACAAGTAACAATGTAAGCGTTCAGCAGTCCCATAAGTCGTAGGGGCGGATGCCCACATCCGCCCTCGTTTCCATGCCAAAACCGGCAAATAGGGCCGATGTAGGCATCGGCCCCTACGGGCTGCCCGGTTGAAACGGGCCGCGGGGCGTCCCCTAAAGGACTCGCTTTGCTTCGGCGGACGCCGCCCCCTACAGGCGGTGCCTATTGCCTGATGCCTGATCCCTGCTGCCCCTCCTTCCAAATAGAAATATTTTTTATTTTCTTTTCAACCTTTTCTCGATTATCCGCCTCTATATAGACAGAAGCCAGGAAAGAGGAGGCGAGGACATGGAAGACGAGTTCGCTGTGCTCTATCAGAAACTGATCTCCCGGATCGATCCCGATCCGGATCGGCTCCGCCGGGGTATGCAGGCTCTCAGCCGGGCCATCGCCGGACACGATCCGCCGGAGCATTTGACAAACCAGTTGCAATCTCAGAAAAAATGTGATATACCGGGTGCTGAAACAGACGCCCGATTCCAGGAATCAGAGGAAAGGGAAAAAGATCATGAAGGAAATGAAGTACATTGAAATTGAGCCGGAGCTGGTGCAGCGGGCGCAGAACGGAGATTCCGCCGCCTTTACCGAGCTGTATCAGAAGAGCGGCCCCATCATCTATCGCACCGTCTACTCCATGGTTCGGGACGAGGATCTCGCCTGGGACGTGCACCAGAACGCCTACCTGCTGGCCTGGCAGAACCTGTCTGACCTGGGGAACCCGCAGCTCTTCCTGCCCTGGCTGCGGAAGATCGCCGTCCGGGAGGCCATCCGGGAGCTGAAAAAGGATCAGCCCCTGTGCTTCTCGGAGCTGGCCAACGAGGAGGACGAGGAGCCCCAGTTCGTGGAGAGCCGGGAGGACTACCAGCCGGAGCTGCAGATCGACAAGCAGGAGGCCGCCCGTCTGGTGCGGGAGATCCTGGATCAGATGCCCCAGAAGCAGAAGCTGATCGTCGGTATGTACTACTATGAACAGTACAGCATCAAGGAGATCGCCGAGACCCTGAACATCACCCAGGGCACCGTCAAGACCCAGCTCCACCTGGGCCGGAAGCGAGTGGAGGCCGAGGTGCGGCGCCTGGAAAAGCAGGGTGTGAAGCTCTACGGGCTTTCCCCCATGGCCTTCCTGGGAGGCCTGCTGAAGCGTATGCCTCTGCCCGCCCGGGAGCCCGCCTACGCCCTGGCAAAGACCCTGACCAAAGCCGGAGCCGCCGCCGGAGCCAAGGCTGCCTCGTCCGCCGCCGCGCCTGTGGTGCTCCACGCCACAAAGCCCTTCTTCTCCACGGTGATCGGCAAGGTAGTTTTGGGCGTGGTGGCCGCCGGTGTGGTGGTCGGCGGCGTGGCCGGCTACCGCTGGGCAAAAAACAATCTGTTCACAAAAACCGGCAATATCCTGATGGTGGACACCGGCGAGAACCTGCGGAACGACCCCACCGCTCCCACCCTCCCGGTAGAGCTTGACGTCACCGGGCCCACCCTGCCCATCGAACGCGACGATACCTCCGAGGATCTGGTTTCAGGGCCCGCCGTCACGGGGCCTGCTGCCACCGAGCCCGCTGAAACGGAGCCCACGCAGCCGAGCAGCGCCGACATCGAATGCGGCGAGAACCTGACCTGGGACTTCGATCCCAAAGAGGGCAAGCTGACCATCACGGGCAGCGGCGCCATGTACGACTATGCCGCCGAGGAGGACGCGCCCTGGCACCGGTTCCGCAGCGAGATCCACTCCGTCGAGCTGCCGGAGGGTCTGACCGTCATCGGCAAGAATACCTTTGCCCACTGCAGCATGGGAGAAATATTAATTCCAGACGGCGTGACCGTCATCGGCGAAAGCGCCTTTTCCGGCTGTGAGAACCTGAATATCGTAAATATCCCCGAGGGCGTGACCCGCATCGGCGACGCGGCTTTTTTGGATTGTCAGTCGTTGAATACATCCTGCAGCTACGCCGGAGGAATTAAATCCAAGGTGGATCCGGCTTGTACGCTCATCTTCATCCCGGACAGTGTTGAGGAAATCGGTGCGCGAGCGTTTGGCTATTTTGACAACCCATATAAAAGCTTTTCCATCTTTGGCTCTGAGAACAGCGCGGCGGAGCGCTATGCCGAAGAGAACGGCCTCACCTTTGAACCCATCGTCGTGGTTGACGAGGCGTCGATCGTGGCGCAGCTTCAGAAGGATCAGGGCGTGCTGGGCGCGGAGGCCAGGCTGTCCTACTACAAGACGGTGGGAGATCGCTGCCTGGCCAAGGTGGTGCATCTTGATCCGATCACCCTGACGGAGGAGGAGATCCAGGCCGCCAAGCATAACCGCGTTCTGACTGTGGACGGAAAGGACTATCCCTTCACGGATTCCTGGGAGGATGCCGGCGAGATGGGCTTCATTCAGGAATTGTCGGAGCAGGATCCCGAGCCCGCAGGCTGGATCTCGGTGGACACCGGCGCAAAGCAGCCCTTTATGACACCGATCCTGCACCGGGACGACGGCCGCTACGTCATCAGAGTTTACGACCGCGCGGATATGTATTGGACTGATCATTCCTTTACCTCCCTGGGCTGGATCTGGCTGGGTATCGAGAACGTGAATAGCTTCCAATTGGAGTATGCGCAAAAATTCGGCTTGGCTCGTTTCCTGGACACAGTCGATTTTCAGGGCGTCTACCATATTCTGGAGCTTGACGGCGACGGGAATATCGTCATCTCCTCCCGGGGCGGCATGTGACCCTCGCGCCGCAGGGCGGCCATTGGCCGCCCGCGGCAACCAATGCGCCCCGTACCGTAGAGGCGGCCGCCCCCATGCCAAGGGGAAGGGAACGGATTCTTCGCTTCGCCGCGAAGCAAGTCCCTTCGGGCGCTCAGAATGACAGACGATCAAAATATTTCGGTTGCAGACGGCGCGGTTTTGTGATACAATACCCTTTGCAAAACAGAACACACCAAGGAGATGTGACGAAATATGAAATTAGGGATCGACGAAAGTCGCTTGATTTCATAAGTCATTATATCTCCTTATCAGGCAGTTTCCTTAGGAAATTCAAAGTTTTTTTCAAAGCACTTTTTCACGTAAGTCATCTCAATCCAGCACAATTCATTGCAAAATTGGTGCGCCAATTGGTGCGCGAATCGTGCTGATGCTCTTGGGTAAGCCTGGCGCGGATACAACAAATCATCGGAGCATATTTTGCTCTGAGAAGACAAGAAAAGTCACGAGTGGGATCGAGAAAGAATTCCGCTCGTGACTCTTTTTGATAGATTCAAGTATGGCACCCTGGAT
>JAEEZZ010000036.1 GCA_016292255.1 Oscillospiraceae bacterium | reverse complement strand
GGAGATGAACCCCTGGAACCAGTTCACCGCCAAGTACAACGTGGGCGACGTGGCCAAGGTCAAGATCGTGAAGATGATGACCTTCGGCGCCTTCGCCGAGATCGTTCCCGGCGTGGACGGCCTGATCCACATCTCCCAGATCGCGGATCGCCGCATTGCCAAGCCTGAGGACGTGCTGAGCGTCGGCCAGGAAGTGGATGCCAAGATCACCGACATCGACGCCGAGAATAAGCGCATCTCCCTCTCCATCCGGGCCCTGCTGGAGTCCGCCGCGGAGGAGCAGGCAGAGGCTGCTGAGGAGGCCGCTGAGCCCGCCGAGGCTGTTGAGGCCCAGTAAGCGAACAATCGCCATTCCCCATGCAAGGCCTCCCGCTTTGCATGGGGAGTTTTTTGCAGTTGAGAATTGATAATTGAAAGTTGAAAGTTGGTCTCTGTGTAATACCTTCATTTTCAACTTTCCACTTTAAACTTTCAACGATCCTTGAAAGGTGTGAACCGCGTGAAGAAATATATATGCCTGCTGTTGGTGCTGACCCTGCTGGTCGGCGTTCTCTCCGCCTGCGGCGGGGAGGAGCCTGCCGCGGCGGGACCGCTCTATGCTGAGCGGGGGGATGCACAGCGGGCGTCTCTGGGGAGCCTGAGCCCTGCCGCTGACGCCAACACCGTTCTGACGGCCCTGGCTGCCGCCGGGGCGTCCGCCTCCGCCGCCTTGGAGCCGGGACGCGACGACAGCGCCCCGGCGGGCCCCCGGCTTCGGGTGGCCGACGATGCGGCAGGGGATCCCGTGCTGACGGACGGCTCCTGCATCTATATGCTGGACGGCTACGGCCTGGTCACCGTCTCTGCTGCGGGCACCGCCAGCAAGGTGCTGGCCTATACCAAGGTGGATCGGGGCGGCGAGGGCTGGAACGACCGGCTCTATCTCTGGCAGGATCAGATCGCCGTGGTCTGGACGAGCCTCGCCTTTGACGACCAGGGCGCCTGGCAGGGGGACATGGAGACGCAGATCGTCATTTTGTCCGTGGCCGATCCAGCCGCGCCGAAGCAGCGCTCCGCGCTGACCGTGGAGGGCAGCCTTGTGGAGGCCTGCCTGGTGGATGGGACGCTCTGCGTGGTGACCCAGAAGAATCTGCTGACCCTTCCGGAACGGGAGCAGGCGGACAGCATCCTGCCCAAGCTCCACGAAAACGGAAAGACCTTTACCCTGCGGCCCGGGGAGATCTACCTCAGCCCCGATCCGGCCAATGCCGCCCTGACTGTCACGGCGGCGATCCGGCTGGAGGACGGCCGCTTTGTGGACGCCCTGGCCTTCACCGACGGCACCGAGGCCGTCTGTGCCGACGGGCAGAATCTCTACCTGGCCAGGACCCGCTGGAATGAGAGCGCCTCCGCTCCCCGCAAGGACGGAGCCTATACCGTGGTGGATTACAGCACCGCCGCAGAGACCGAGATCAAGCGTCTGAAGCTGGACGGCGGCCTGACCCTGGCCGACGGCTGCATTCTGAACGGCGCCCTCTCCGGCCCCGAAGCCATGGACGTCCGGAACGGACAGCTCCGGGTGGCCGCCCGGGTGGACGAGCGGAGCTTCTCCGTGTATACCGACGAGGCCCACGGCTGGACGAACCGGGAGGAGAACAGCCGGGTGCTGGAAAACCAGCTGGTCATTCTGGACGGGGAGCTGAACGTGGTGGGCGCTCTGGCCAGACTGGGCGGAGAGGCCGGCATCACGGACTGCGGCTTCCTCCGGGCAAGCGCCTGGATCACCGCCAAGGACACCCTGGCAGTGGTGGATCTCAGCGATCCGGTGGAGCCTAAGATCATCCAGAGCTTTGCGGCGGCAGGGGAGACCCTGCTGCTCCGGGAGCTGGGGGGAAACTGCGTGGCGGTGCTCTCCCTGCCCGCCTCCGGCGGCAAGCTTCGGCTGACGGCCTATGACCTGACGGATCCCGCCGCGCCCCGGCAGCTGGACAGCCTGGAGCTGGACGCTGCTCCCGCCGGGGATCTGGCCCAGCCCGGGGCCCTCTTCGCAGACGCCGCCTCCGGCCTGCTGGGCTGGCCCGCGGCAGGGAAGGACAGGACCGAATACCGCCTTGTCCGCTGGAACGGGACCAAATTTGAAAACAAGGGCTCCCTTGCCCCGGACTACGTCCCCGGCGACGCCCGCGGCCTGCTGCTGAACGGCTGCCTGTACCTGTGCGATCCCGCCCAGGTCAGCGTGACCGACCCCGAGGGGATGAAGGTGCTGGCCACGGTGTCCAACGCAGTGGGATGAGGGCCGCGGGGGATGCTGCCCACCCGGACGCACCACGCCTGTAGGGGGCGGCGTCCGCGACGCCCCGTGCCTCTCCCGTTTCGAAGCGGTCGGGCTGTCGAGGACGCCAGCCCCTACGCCCGCCCAAACCCCGAATGCAAAACGCAAAACGCAAAAATGAGGTGTTTTCAAATTGCCATTTGAAAACAATGGAATCGTAGGGACGGCACCCTGGCCTCCGCTTGCCCCGCCCGGACGCACCACGCCTGTAGGGGGCGGCGTCCGCGACGCCCCGTGCCTCTCCCATTTCGATGCGGTCGGGCTGTCGAGGACGCCAGCCCCTACGCCCGCCCGCGCTACGGGCTCTGAACCAAACGCCATACCCCACATTTCCACCAACGAGGAAAGCGAAATGAAACAGGAAAGAATCAACCGCATCAATGAATTGGCCCGGAAGGCCAAGGCCGAGGGGCTGACGCCGGAGGAGACGGCGGAGCGGGACGAGCTGCGGAAGGAATACATCGCCGCCGTCCGGGAAAATCTCCGCGCCCATCTGGACAATACCTATATCGTAGACGAAAAGGGCAATAAGCGCCCGCTGCCCCGGAAGGATCAAAAAGGAAGGATCGAATCATGAGAAACATGAAAATCATTGCGCTGCTGGCGGCGCTGACCCTCTGCGCGGGTCTGCTGACCGCCTGCGGCGAGAAGAAGACCGAAGAAGCGCAGGCGACCACCGCGCCCCGGACGACCCAGAGCGCCCCTGCCAGCACACAGCCCGCCGAGACCAAGGCCGTCACCACAGCTGCCCCGGAGCCTGCCGAGACAGAGTCCGCCGCCCCGGAGACGACCGTCGGGAAGCTGATCCCGGGGAAGGATACCCCCAGCTTCACGCTCCCCTCCCATACCGAGGCCAACGGCGGCGAAGCGGAGACCCAGCCCAGCCAGCCCGAGTCCACCCAGCCCAGCCAGCCCAGCCAGCCCGGCGACCCCACCAGCCCCACCCAGGAACGCCCGGCCAGCGGTGAGAATCTGACCCCCGTGGATTCCAACGAGAATTTACCTGCAAACCCGTAAATGTGTCAAATTTTTTCCCTTGACAAAACCTGGCCGGTATGCTATACTGAGCAAGCTGTCAATGGATCTGCTTTGACAAGGAGGCCTTCCCCATGAAACCGGACAAGCTGACCATGTCGCTGCTGCTGGATTGCTATGGGGAGCTTCTGACGCAGAAGCAGCGCGACTGCTTCGATCTCTACTGCAACCAGGATCTCACTCTGGCGGAGATCGCGGAGCTCATGGGCACCAGCCGTCAGGGCGTCCACGACGCCGTGACCCGTGCCGAGACCCAGCTCCGCCGCTACGAGGAAGTGACCCACTGCCTGGCAACACAGCAGAAGACGTCCGAGATCGCCTCGGACCTGGAAGCGCTGGCAGCCACCTTGCCGGAAGATAGAAAAACAGACCTTTTACGGGCTGCCGCGAAGCTGAAGGAGATTTGATTATGGCATTCGAAGGCTTAACCGAAAAACTCTCCGCGGCTTTTCAGCGCCTGCGGAGCAAGGGCCGCCTGACGCCCAACGACGTCAAGGAGGCCATGCGGGAGATCCGCCTGGCCCTGCTGGAGGCCGACGTCAGCTACAAGGTGGTCAAGGACTTTGTCAAGGTCGTCACCGACCGCTGCGTGGGCACCGACGTGCTGGAGGGTCTGAACCCCGCCCAGATGGTGGTCAAGGTGGTCAACGAGGAGCTCACCGCCATGATGGGCGGCGAGAACCAGAAGATCAATATGGCCTCCAACGGCCCCACCATCGTCATGCTGGTGGGCCTGCAGGGCGCGGGCAAGACCACCAACGGCGCCAAGCTGGCCGGATACTTCAAAAAGACCCAGAACAAGCGCCCCCTGCTGGTGGCCTGCGACGTCTACCGTCCCGCCGCCATCAAGCAGCTGGAGGTGGTGGGCGGCCAGCTGGATATCCCCGTCTTCCAGATGGGGCAGGACGATCCGGTCAAGATCGCCAAGGCCGGCCTGCGCTGGGCCGAGCAGCACGGCAACGACATGGTCTTCCTGGACACTGCGGGCCGTCTGCACGTAGACGAGACCCTCATGGAGGAGCTGCAGAACATCAAGGCAGAGCTGCACCCCAGCGAGATCCTGCTGGTGGTGGACGCCATGACCGGCCAGGACGCGGTGAACGCGGCCCAGAGCTTCAACGAGTGGCTGGACATCGACGGCGTGATGCTCTCCAAGCTGGACGGCGACGCCAGAGGCGGCGCGGCCCTGTCGGTCAAGGCCGTCACCGGCAAGCCCATCAAGTTCATCGGCGTGGGCGAGAAGCTGGATCAGATCGAGCCCTTCCACCCCGGCCGCATGGCCAGCCGGATCCTGGGCATGGGCGACGTGCTCAGCCTCATCGAGAAGGCGGAGCAGGCCATCGACCAGAAAAAGGCCGCTGAGCTGGAGGAACGGCTGCGGCAGAACAAATTCACCCTGACCGACTTCTATGAGCAGCTCTCCCAGATCAAGAATATGGGCAGCCTCCAGGACATCATGGGTATGCTCCCCGGCATGGGCGGCATGAAGGACCTGCAGGTGGACGAAAAAGCCCTGACCCGGGTGGAGGCCATCATCCTCTCCATGACCCCCCAGGAGCGGGAGAATCCCCAGATCCTGGGCTCCAGCCGCAAGCGGCGCATCGCCGCCGGCTCCGGCACCAAGGTGGAGGACGTCAACCGCCTGCTCAAGCAGTTCGGAGATATGCAGAAGATGATGAAGCAGTTCTCCGGCAAGGCCGCCGGCAAGAAGCTGAAAAAGCTCCAGAAAATGGGCGGCTTCCCCGGTTTCCCGGGTATGTAACGGAAATTGAAAGTTGAAAATTGAAAGTTGAAAATGATTGTGTTTTTCAAATCGCGATTTGAAAAACTCCGATAACTTTCAACTTTAAACTTTCCATTTTCAACTCTCGAAATATAAAAATTGAAATTTTCTAAAGCTATGAAGGAGTAGAAAAAATGGTTAAGATCAGACTCAGAAGAATGGGCGCCAAGAAGAACCCCTACTACCGCATCGTTGTTGCCGACTCCCGCAGCCCCCGCGACGGCCGCTGCATCGAGGAGATCGGTTCCTATGATCCCCTGACCAACCCCGCCACCATCAACGTGGATGCGGAGAAGGCGCAGACCTGGATCAAGAACGGTGCACAACCCACCGATACCGTCAGAGGACTGCTGAAGAAGGCCGGCGTTCTGTAAGAACCGAGGGCTGAACAATGAAGGAACTGTTGCTCTATATCGCCCGCAACCTGGTGGAGCATCCGGAGCAGGTCACGGTGGAGTCCTTTGAGGGCGACCCGCTGGTTCTGGAGCTTCGTGTGGCCCCCGAGGATATGGGCAAGGTCATCGGCCGAGGCGGCCGGATCGCCAAGGAGATCCGCGCCATTATGAAGTCCGTGGCCCAGCGCCAGGGCGTCCGCGTCAACGTGGAGATCGTTGAATGAACCAAAAAGGGCTGCTGCTGAGAGGCAGCGGCCCTTTTTGAAATGCAAAATGCAAAATGCAAAATGCAAAATGAAGCGTAGGGACGGCACGCTGCCGTCCGCTGTGAACAAATGTAGGGGGCGGCGCCCTCGACGCCCCGCGCCCTGCCCGTAGGGACGGCACCCTGCCGTCCGCTGCATGAGTGAACGATGATGAATAATAAGTATTTAGAAACCGGCAAGATCGTTTCCACCCACGGGGTGCGGGGCGAGGTCAAGGTGCTGCCCTGGGCCGATTCGCCGGATTTTTTGACAAAATTCAAGACCTTCTACCTCGTAGGGGGCGGCGTCCTCGACGCCCCGAACGTGTCGATTTCTGATACCCGCGGGCCGTCGGGGACGCCGGCCCCTACGGCGCTGGCGGTGGAATCGAGCCGCGTGCAGAAAACCTGCGTGCTGATTAAATTCCGGGGCATCGACACGGTGGAGGAAGCTCAACAGCTGCGGGGCCGGGTGCTTTTCATCGCCCGGGACGACCCCCATATCCCGGCGGGCACCGTCTTCCAGGCGGATCTGGTCGGCCTGCCCGTCTACGCCGAAGGCCGGGAGATCGGCAGGATCAAGGAGATCCTGACCATGCCCTCCTCCGACGTGCTGGTGGTAAAAGGGGAGAAGGAGTACATGATCCCCAACGTAAAAGCGTTCGTGCCGACCTTCGATCCTACCCTGGGCCGGATCGACGTGAATCTGATCGAAGGAATGGACGGAGAATAAGTAACAAGTAATATGTAATAAGTAATAGGTATCGGAAACTGCAACTTATTACTTATTACTTATTACCTATTACTTCCTCAGACCGCTCGTTTTGATGGAAAGCTCCCTGTTTTTGCCGTGCTTCCGGCGGCCAGGGGTCTGGCCGCCCTACGCAGGAAAGGGACGACTGAACAGATACGTAATAAGTAATAAGTAACAAGTAATAAGTAATAAGTAATAGGTATCGGAAACTGCAACTTATTACTTATTACCTATCACCTATTACTTCCTCAGACTGCTCGTTTTGATGGAAAGGAAAGCTGCCTATGCGGATTGACATCCTGACACTCTTCCCCGACACCGTTGGTGACGTGCTCTCGGAGTCCATTCTGGGCCGGGCCCAGGAGCGGGGCTTCATCACTATCCGCACCCACCAGATCCGGGACTACACCACCAACAAGCAGAACCAGGTGGACGACTACCCCTACGGCGGGGGCAGGGGAGCGGTGATGCAGGCGGATCCCCTCTACCGCTGCTGGGCCCACGTCTGTGTGGAAACCGGAACCCGCCCGCATACAATATATATGTCCCCCTGCGGCGCGGTCTTTGACCAGGGCTGCGCCCGCCGTCTGGCTGCCGACTATGAGAATCTGATCCTGGTCTGCGGCCACTACGAGGGCATCGACCAGCGCTTCATCGACGAGTGCGTGGACGAGGAGCTGTCCCTGGGCGACTTCGTGCTCACCGGCGGGGAGATCGCTGCCATGGCCGTCACCGACGCGGTCTGCCGCCTGCTGCCCGGGGTCCTCTCCGATCCGGAATGCTTCGAGGAGGAGAGCCACTGGAACGGCCTGCTGGAGTATCCCCAATACAGCCGCCCCGCCGTGTGGCACGACCGCCCGGTGCCGGAGATCCTCACCTCCGGCGACCACGCCAAGGTGGCCCGCTGGCGCAAAAAGCAGTCCATCCTGCGTACCATGCGCCGCCGCCCGGATCTATTCGCCAAGCTGCGCCTGCCCTGCAAAACCAAGGCCGAAAAGAAATTTATCCAGGAATTGGAGGAGGAAGACCATGAATTCAAAGTTCGATACGCTGAAAACCTGGGTCGATGAGGCTCAACGCATCGTCTTCTTCGGCGGCGCGGGGGTCTCCACCGAGAGCGGCATCCCCGACTTCCGCAGTGTGGACGGTCTGTACAACCAGAAATTCAAGTACCCGCCCGAGACCATTATTTCCCATTCCTTCTTTGAGCAGAGGCCCGAGGAGTTCTTCGACTTCTACAAGGAGAAGATGCTGCCCCTGGGCTTCGAGCCCAACGTCACCCACAAGGTGCTGGCCCGCTGGGAGCGGGAGGGGAAGCTCTCCGCCGTGGTCACCCAGAACATCGACGGCCTGCACCAGAAGGCCGGCAGCCAGAACGTCCTGGAGCTCCACGGCTCCGTGCTGCGGAACTACTGTACCCGCTGCCATAAGAGCTACTCCGCCGAGTTCGTCAAGAACAGCAAGGGCGTGCCCCGCTGCGACTGCGGCGGGATCGTCAAGCCCGACGTGGTGCTCTATGAGGAGAGCCTGGATCAGGACGTGATGGGCCGGGCCGCCATGGCCATCGCCGGGGCGGACCTGCTGATCGTGGCGGGCACCTCCCTCACCGTCTGGCCTGCCGCCGGAATGATCCGCTACTACCGGGGCAGCCGCCTGGTGCTGATCAACCGGGATGAAACCCCCTACGACCGGGAGGCAGATCTCGTCCTCCACGAAAAGCTGGGCGACGTCTTCCGGGAGCTGTGATCCTGCCCGGCAGCAGCCTGCGGCACCGGCTGCCGATAACCGCACCGTCCGTAGGGGCGGCCACCTGTGCCCTTCATGGGTATTGGCCGCCCGCCCGCAGCACCGGCTGTCAATAACCGCACCGTCCGTAGGGGCGGCCACCTGTGCCCTTCATGGGTATTGGCCGCCCGCCCGCAGCACCGGCTGTCAATAACCGCATCGTCCGTAGGGGCGGCCACCTGTGCCCTTCATGGGT
>JAEEZZ010000035.1 GCA_016292255.1 Oscillospiraceae bacterium | reverse complement strand
CTGGCCGATGCGCTCGCCGTTCATGGAGAACCAGGAGCCGGCCTTCTGGACGATGTCGAAGTCCACGGCCATATCCACCAGCTCGCCCCACTTGGAGATGCCCTCGCCGAACATGATGTCAAACTCGGCCTGGCGGAAGGGAGGCGCCACCTTGTTCTTCACGACCTTGACCCGGACGTGGTTGCCCACCACGTTGCCGCCCTCCTTGATGCCCTCCACACGGCGCACGTCCAGACGCACGGAGGCGTAGAATTTCAGGGCGTTGCCGCCGGTGGTGGTCTCGGGGTTGCCGTACATGACGCCGATCTTCATACGAAGCTGGTTGATAAAGATGACCACGCAGTTGGTCTTGGCGATGGTGCCCGCCAGCTTCCGGAGGGCCTGGGACATGAGCCGGGCCTGGAGGCCCACAAAGGTGTCGCCCATCTCGCCCTCGATCTCCTGCCGGGGCACCAGGGCCGCCACAGAGTCCACCACCACAGCGTCCACCGCGCCGGAGCGCACCAGGGCGTCGGTGATCTCCAGGGCCTGGTCGCCGGTGTCGGGCTGGGAAACCAGCATGGAGTCGATGTCCACGCCGATGGCCTTGGCGTAGACGGGATCCAGGGCGTGCTCCGCGTCCACGAAGGCCACCTCGCCGCCCATCTTCTGGGCCTGGGCCAGGATGTGCAGGGCAAGGGTGGTCTTGCCGGAGGATTCGGGGCCGTAGATCTCGATGATGCGCCCCTTGGGCACGCCGCCCACGCCCAGGGCCGCGTCCAGGGCCAGGGAGCCGGTGGGAATGGATTCGATATTCAAGGCGGGCCGGTCGCCCATACGCATGACCGCGCCCTTGCCGAAGCTCTTTTCGATCTGCTTCAGGGCGGTTTCCAGGGCCTTTTTCTTGTCCTCAGCCGGAGTCGGAGTTTCATAGGTGGGTTTCTTGGTAGCCATATTCAAAACCTCTCTTGTTTTAGGATGGTAGTATACTATATTATAAATTGTCCCATTAACAGGGCGGCTTTAAGGAATAGGTAATAGGGAATAAGTAATAAGTGAACGGAAATTGTGTGGGCGGGGACGCTGTTTAAGTAATAGGTAATAGGGAATAAGGAATAAGTGAACGGAAATTGTGCGGGCGGGGACGCTGTTTAAGTAATAGGTAATATGGAATAAGTAATAGGTGGACGGAAATTGTGCGGGCGGGGACGCTGTTTAAGTAACAGGTAATATGGAATAAGTAATAGGTGGACGGAAATTGTGCGGGCGGGGAGGCGGAGCGATGTGGGCATCGCTCCCTACGGACGGGGGGACGAGCGATACCCATAAAGGGCACAGGTGCTCGCCCCTACGGGCGGGGTGCGTGTGGGGGGACGAGCGATACCCATGAAGGGCACAGGTGCTCGCCCCTACGGTTCGCTTCCTACTTATTACTTATTACTTATAACTTATTACTTGTTACTTGTCACCTGTCACTTGCGGGGAACGTTCGGGGCGTCGAGACGCCGCCCCCTACGCGTGGGGACGGCGGGCGCACGATACCCATGAAGGGCACAGGTGCTCGCCCCTACGGTTCGTTTCCTACTTATTACTTATTACTTGTCACTTGTGCCTTCCTCTCCGTACTGAGCCAGAACCGCGCGGGTGATGCCACTGTTGTCTTGCTTCCATTCCAGGATGGTGAAGCCGGCGGACTCCAGGATCGCGCCTACGGCGGGGTCCTGGCCCATGCCGAACTCAAAGGCAATGCTGCCGCCGGGGCGCAGGGCCGGGGTGAAGTTGCGGACGATGGCCCGGTAGAAATCCAGGCCGTCGTGGCCGCCGTGGAGGGCCAGGTGGGGCTCATAGTCCCGGACGGAGGCGTCCAGCTGCTCCATCTCCGCCGTGGTGACGTAGGGCGGGTTGGAGACGATCAGATCAAACTTGCCCAGAAAGGGCGCGGCGGGCTTTTTGGCGTCCACCTGGACGCAGCTCACCCGGCCCCCCAGGTGCAGATCGGCCACGTTCTTCTTGGCCACCCGCAGGGCGTCCATGGAAACATCCGCCAGGGTCAGCTTGGCGTCCTTGACCCGCCGGGCCAGGGCCAGACCGATGCAGCCGGAGCCGGTGCAGAGATCCAGGATCCGGGGATTCTGGGGCAGGAACAGGGCCTTCTTGATGGCCAGCTCCGTCACCGCCATGGTATCGTCCCGGGGGATCAGCACATCGGGGGTCACGGTGAGGGTCATATCGGCGAAATCCCACTGGCCCAGGATATAGGCGGTGGGCTCCCCGGTGATATGGCGCTGGACGAAGTTCTCCACCCGGGCGCAGATCTCCTCGGAGGCGTAGAGGCTGCGATCCGCGATCAGCGCCTCCTGGGTCTTGCCGGAGGCCGCGCAGACCAATTCCCGGGCAATATTGCCCGCATAGATCCCCTCAGTGGGCAGCAGGGCCTTTCTTGCGTCCAGGTACAGGTCGGCGTAGGTCTTTACCATTTGTCGCTCCCCTCCTGGGTGGGCAGGACCAGCTCCAGGGCGCGAATGGCCACCTCGATCATGGAGTCGTCCGGCTCGTTGGTCGTAAAGTTCTGGAACCACATCCCCGGCGCAGTCAGCAGGCGGGTAAAACGGTTGTCATAGCGGCCCACCAGACGGTTGATCTCATAGCTGATGGACACCACCAGGGGCAGCATGACCAGGAGCTTGAGCCCCATCATCAGCAGATTGTAGAGCACCCGGCTGTTCTGCTGCAGCTCCCGCAGGCCGGGGATCCAGGCGTTGAGCACGGCGGAGAGCACCGTGAACAGGAGGATGGACAGGGCCATCACCACAAAGAGGAAGCTGGTGCCGCAGCGGGGATGCTTGCGGGTCATGGTGCGGACGTTCTCCACCGTCAGAGGCAGCTTCGCCTCGTAGCAGCGGATGGTCTTATGCTCGGCGCCGTGGTAGGAAAACACCCGGCGCATATCTTTCATTCTGGAAATGAGGATCATATAGCCCAGGAAGATCACGATGCGGAACAGGCCCTCCGCCAGATGCTGGAGCACCACGCCGCAGCCGGTGAGCCGCTGGAGCAGATTGCCCAGCAGCATGGGCAGCAGGAAGAACAGCAGCAGGGAGAAGCCCAGGCCCAGGATCACCGCGAAGGTCACCACCACGGACATGAATTTCTCGCTGCCCAGCTTCTTTTCCAGCCACTGATCCAGCTTGGAGGGCTCCTCATTGGTCTGGCCGTCGTCCAGATCGGCCTTCTCCGCCGACCACATCAGCGACTTGACGCCGGAGATCATGGAGCCGCCGAAATTGACGATGCCCCGGATCATGGGCCAGGTGAGGATGCCGGTCTTTTTCTTGAGGGGGTCCAGCTTTTCGACCAGCCCCTCCTTGGGGCTGCGGACCACGATGGCCTGGCTCTCCGGCCCCCGCATCATAATCCCCTCGATCAGAGCCTGACCGCCGATCATCGTCTTGAATTTTTCCTGAACGGGACAGCTTTCCTTGGACACAGGCAGTCCCTCCCTTCTTCTGGAATGCATAATGCATAGTGCATAATGCATAATTATCTTGTCACGTATTTTGCATTTTGAATTTTGCATTTTGTATCTTGCATTCTCACCGAGTTCCGACGACGCAACCGGGTCCGAACAAAGCACACGGCTGGATCGCCCTGCGGGCGATTGTTTGCTGCGCAAACCGGACGACCAATGGTCGCCCCTACTGTGGGGTGCGGTATTTGGTAGATGGTACCGCAAGCTGGCGGCCAATGGCCGCCCCTACGGCGGAGTGCGGTATTATGCATTATGCATTATGCATTATGCATTGTGCATTATGCATTACGCACTTTGCATTTTGCATTTTGCACTTTGCATTTTGCATTTTCACTGCGTTACCGGCAGCGATACCGTCACCAGGCAGCCGCCGCCGGGGGCGTTCTCCAGGGTGAGGGTGCCGCCGTGGAGCTCCACGATCTGGTCGCAGACAGCCAGGCCGATGCCGGAGCCGCGAACCTTGGAGCTGCCCTTATAGAACTTCATCTTCACGTGGGGCAGCTCGTCCTCCGGGATACCGGGGCCGTAGTCCCGGATCCGGGTGACGATCCGATCCTCCTCCAGACCCATGGACACGGTGATCCGCTTGCCCTCGCCGCCGTGCTTTGCGGCGTTATCCAGGATGTTCAAAAACACCTGGCGCATCCGCTCCGGGTCGCAGGAGATCTCCGGGATGTCCTCGTCGGAGGCCTCGTATTCCAGGGTGATCCCCTCCTGGCGCAGGCGGCTGCCGTACATATAGATCATATCCTCGAAGTCCGCCCGCAGGTCGCAGCTGCGGACGTTCAAGGTGAAGCGGCCGTCCTGGATCCGGGTGAATTCCAGCAGCTCCTCCACCATGGAGGTCAGCCGCTTGGCCTCGCCCAGGATGATGGTGATGCCCCGCTTGGTCTCCTCCGGATCCGCGTCGCCCTCCAGCAGGGTCTCCCCCCAGCCGGTGATGGCGGTCAGGGGCGTGCGGAGCTCATGGGACACCGAGGACACAAACTCGGACTGCATCCGCTCCGCCTGGCTGATCTTGGCGGACATATCGTTGATGGTATCGGCCAGCTCGCCGATCTCATCGTCAAATTTCTTCTGGATCCGGACGCCGTAGCTGCCGGCGGCGATACGCTTGGCGGTCTCGGTGATCTCGCCCACAGGCTCCAGCACGGAGCGGACGTACATCCGGTTGCTGGCGTAGACCAGCAGCAGCGCGCCCAGGGCAAAGCCCACGGGCAGCAGCAGGCCCACCAGGATAAAGCGATCCGCGTTGCGGGTGCTGGTGACAAAGCGCAGCACCCCAACCACCTGGCCGTCCGCGTAGATCATGGGCGTAGCCACAGACATGATCCGCTCGCCGGTGGAGGGGTTCTCCCCCACGAAGTAGACGTTGGTCTTGGTCTCCAGCGCCTTGCTGACCTCGTTGGTGCGGACGGTCTCCTCGGCAAACAGGCCGTAGGAGGAAGCCAGAACCTCCCCCTTGCTGCCCACGAACTGCAGCTCCAGCCGATCCCGGCCGGCGTAGTTCTGCACCAGCTGGACGCAGGAGTCATAGCACTCGCTGTAATCCAGGTTCAGATAGTTCCGCAGGAAGGCCGCCGTGGTGTTGGCCTCCGCCTCCAGGCCGGAGCGCATGGTGGAGTAGGTGTAGGCTCCGTTTGCCACGGAAAACGCCGCGCCCAGCAGGATGACAATCACTGCCATCAGGCCCAGGATGCTGCGCAGCCAGCGCTGGCGAATGCCGCTGGCAAAGCCCCGCTTTTTCCGTTTTTCTTCCCGAAGCGCCTGCTTCTGTTCCGGGTTTTTCAAGCTCAGGCACCCCATTTATAGCCGAAGCCCCAGACCGTGGTGATGAAGGTGGGGTTGGCGGTATCGTTCTCGATCTTGATCCGCAGGCGGCGAATGTTCACGTCCACGATCTTCAGCTCGCCGTCATAGTCCCGGCCCCACACAGAGGTGAGGATGTCCTCCCGGGAGAGAGCCCGGCCGGGATTCTGCATGAACAGCTTCATGATGGCGTATTCCACCTGGGTCAGCTTGATCCGCACGCCGTTCTTCTCCAGGGTGCGGTTGCGGGTGTTCAGGACAAAAATGCCCTGGCTCAGCACCTCGGCGTCGGTGTTGGTCTCCCCGCCGATGCGGCGGAAAATGGCGTCGATGCGGGCCGTCAGCTCCGCGGGCGAGAAGGGCTTGGTGACGTAGTCGTCCGCGCCGGTCATAAGGCCGGTGACCTTGTCCATCTCCTGGGTGCGGGCGGTGAGCATGATGATGCCGATGACCTTGTTGGTGGCGCGGATGTTCCGGCAGACCTCAAAGCCGTCCATGTCGGGCAGCATGATGTCCAGAATGGCCACGCCGATGTCGGGATTCTCCCGCAGCCGCTCCAGCGCCTCCGCGCCGGTTCCGGCCTCGATGGCGTCATAGCCGGCCCGCCGCAGATTGATCACCACAAAGCTGCGAATATTGACCTCGTCTTCCAGAATCAAAACCTTTTTCATTTCCTGTATTCCAACCTTTCGGGTAATTTGCGATCGTATCATTCGTTCGGCAGCAGATCCACCGAGATAAAGCTGAACCGGGTGCGGAGGTCTTCCTCGCTGAGCTCCGCCGTCTGTCCCAGCTGGGCGGCGTAGTAGACCTCGCCTCGCTGCTCCAGCAGGAAGCGGCCCTCCTCCGTGCTGCGCGCCTTGGCCTGCTCGCCGGTGAGGGCGTAGACCGTGACCAGCGGAGTCAGGCTGCCGTCCTCTCCCCGGAGGGAGAGCTCCGTCCCCGCGGGGCCGTCCCCGGCCCGGTGCTTGGTGACGGTGAGGTTCTGGCACCAGGTCTCGGGCAGGTAGAGGAACCAGCCCTCCGCGAAGTTGTGGTAGGTGCTCATTTTATCGGAGCGGACGCCCTCGTCGCTGAGATTGTACCAGATGATCCGGTATTGGTTCTCCGAGCCGGCGTCCCCCTCCACAGCGGGCAGGGGCACGGTCTGGGGCAACTCAACGATGCCGTCGTTGTCAATGTCCGTGGAGTAGACGTAGTAGTTGCGAACCGTCTGAACGCTCTGGCCGCTCTCCCGGTTCTGGGTGATGTTGGTGAACACGTTCTGATGCAGGGTAAACACGTCGGTGATCAGATTGTTTTCGTCGTAAGCGCTGGCCACGAAGACCGCCGGGACGCCGGGGGCGATCTGCCCCGTCAGAATGCGCTTGACCGACTCCGCGCCGGTGGAAAGGCTGGCCTCAGCGTCCTTCTGCAGCTCGCCGTCGCCGAAGCGGTAGAACTCGGCGTAGGCCCGCAGGCCGTCGGCGTTGGCCCGCAGGACGAAGATATCGGAGCACTGATCCCCGTCCAGATCCAGCACCGTATAGGCGGTATAGCCGGAGCTCATCAGCTCCTGCGCCACCCCGCCCCGCATGGTGTAGACGCTGAGAAACTGCTGCACCTGCTCGCCGATGCGGCGGGAGACCAGCAGCTCCATCCCGGGCTCCCCGTCGATCTGGGCGTAGCGGACGGAATCAAAGGCCGTGCCGTCGCCCTCCAGGGTGCAGGCCAGGGTGTAGCGCTCCTCCTCCCTGCGGAGGATCAGCACCTTCATGGGACGTTCGCCGTCCATTTTGCAAAAGACCAGGATCTCATCCTGCCCGTTCCCGTCCAGATCCACCTGCTGGATGGTCTGGCGGTTGGGGGGAGAGACCGGAGCGCTGTAGCTGCCGCCGCCCAGAGCCGCCTCCACGGCGCTCTGCAGCTCCCGATACTCCCGGGATCGCTGGGGCAGGGCGTAGAGGGAATCGCTGTCGAAGGAATAGCAGCCCGTCAGCAACAGGGCCAGCAGCAGGGCCAGCAGGATTAGTTTGTGTTTCATGTTATTCTCATTTCGGTTGATTCCATACGAACGGATTGGCGCAGCCAAGGTATCACATCCCCGCGATTGCAAGAAGAATGCGCGGAATAATCTGCTTCCGGGTGCGGTCATAGGCCGCTTTTTGTTCCTCGCTCCGAAGCAGCAGGGAATCCCCTGTGGCGGAATTATCCGAAACAGACATCAGCGCGATTGCAGGCTTTTCCATCAGATCTGCCATGCGGTAGAAGGAGCTGGTCTCCATCTCAATCAGGCGCACGCCGAAGCTCTTGATGAAGTCCATGTGGGCATACTCGCAGTAGATGGAATCCGTGCAGAATACCGGCTCCTGCCGCAGCATAAATCCCAAGTCCGCACTCAGCCGTACCACGCGCTCCACAAAGGCCGGGTCGTTGGGGTAGACCTTTCCAAACGGCCTGTAAGCCAGAATGTCCTCCTCCAAATACCCGTTGGCCAGATTGCCCTCCACGCACCAGGCGGGCGTGCAGAGGTCTCCCAGGGAAATCTCCGGGGACAGGGCTCCCACTGCCCCGAGAAATATCAGCTTGTCAAAATCCAGCACCGCGCACAGGGAGAGCTCGTCAATCAGACAGCACGCGCCGGGGCTGCACTGAATCCAGCCAATCAGCTGATTCCCGTGCTTTACCTCATAGCCGGCGTAATAGGCTTGCTCCCGCGTGCAGATGATCTCCACGCCGCTGTCCTTCAAGATCTTGTCAGGCTTCCAGGTCGGGGCCACGACCAGCAGGTCATAGTGCTTCTCCACGGAAAGACCGAACTCTCCGAAGACCGCTCCAGCGTAATCGTCCGTCGACTTGTCCGCTCGAATCAGGTCAAGCATACGCTGTTTCATTGCATGGTTCCTTTCTGTTCTGAGTTCAGCGTCCACAGGGATGGCACAGCTCCGGCAGCCAAACACGCTGCGCTTTCGCTTGCGTCTTTGGGCCGTCACGTATCTGCCGTCCGCCCGCGTCTTTAGGGACAAGCAGCGCTTGTCCGCCAAGCATGCAGGCAGTTAATCATCCAAACCCACAATTCCGTAAGTTACATTATAACACAAAACGGTAAAAAAGTGTAGGTGTTTTTTTAAAAAAATTACAAGAATTGCAGGGTGAAGCGAGTGGAAAGTTGAAAGTGGAAAGTGGAAAGTTTCGCCGTCGTTCCAATTAAATGAATGTGTTTTTCAAATCGCGATTTGAAAAACTCCGACATTATTCATTAGACGGTTATTCATTATTCATTATTCATTAAAACCCCCATCGTGCGGGGGAAAGGCGGGCTGAACTCGAAGAGTCACGGATTATAGCCCGCGCTACAGTAGGGTGCGTCCGGGCGGGGCGTCGAGGACGCCGCCCCCTACGCATCCCCTGCCCCTACTTTTCTACCACGGCGGGCTCGCCTAACAGCTCCCGCAGCTCCTCCAGCATGACGGCCTCGGGGGTGCATTGGGTGCCCCGGCGGACGCCGGTATCGGCAAAGTAGAGCACCGTGGGGGTGGCGCCGGGGAACATATTCAGAACGGCACGGGCCTTCCGGTATTCCAGGCTGTCCTCCGAGGGCAGCTTCAGATAGAGCTTTTGGCAGG
Source organism: Oscillospiraceae bacterium (assembly GCA_016292255.1). Lineage (GTDB taxonomy): Bacteria > Bacillota > Clostridia > Oscillospirales > Oscillospiraceae > JAFRPC01. Next base: position 5,416 of record JAEEZZ010000035.1, on the reverse strand, counting down.
AGGAGACCCGGTTCAGAGTCCGGGCCGGCGCGCCGCCATGCTTGACGTAGCTCTCCAGGGTCATCACACTGTTTGCCATCAGCTGGGCGGGCTTGTCGTCCCGCAGGGAGACCCGGCCCTCCACGGCCACGGCCTCCCCCTCCCGCAGCAGCTCCTCAAAGCGGTTCAGCACCGCGGAGAACACCAGGATCTCCACGGAGGCGGTGTCGTCCTCCAGGGTTACGTAGGCCATCAGACTGTTGTTGCGGGTGGTCTTGGAGACAAAGCTCTGGACGACGCCGCAGACTGTCACCACCTCGCCGTCCCGGAGCTGGGCGTCCTCCCCCGTGATCCGGCGGATGGGCAGGGACTTCGTCCGGCGCAGGGCCTGTCGATACTGATCCATGGGGTGGCCGGAGATATACAGGCCGGTGGTCTGCTTCTCCCCGCTGAGCAGCTCAAAGAGCTCCAGCTCCGGGAGGGCCGGCACCGGGAAGCTCATATCCGTCTCCCGGTCGTCCATGCTTTCAAACAGCCCCATCTGGCCCGAGAGATTCCGGCGGCTCTGGTTGGCCAGCCAGCCCATCATGGGCTCGTAGACCGCCAGCAGCTGGCTCCGGCGCAGGCCGAAGCAGTCCATGGCTCCGCAGCGGATCAGATTCTCCACGGCACGCTTGTTCAGCTCCGTGTCCCCCATGCGCCTGCAGAAGTCCTCCAGGCCGGTGAAGGGGCCGCCGCTCTCCCGCTCGGCCACCATCTTGCGGATCAGACCCCGGCCCACGTTCTTCACCGCACCCAGGCCGAAGCGGATGCTGTCGCCCTCCACGGTGAAGGCGTCCTCGGAGCGGTTCACGTCCGGGGGAGCCAGGGGGATGCCCATGTCCCTGCAGTCGGCGATATAGCCCGCCACCTTTTCGGTGTCGGAGAGCATGGAGGTCATCAAGGCCGCCATATACTGCCGGGGATAATGGCATTTGAGCCAGGCGGTGTCGTAGCTGACCTTGGCGTAGCAAACCGCGTGGGCCTTGTTGAAGGCGTAGTTGGCGAAGTCCAGGATCTCGTCGTAGATCTGCTGGGCGGCCGCCTCGCTGACGCCGTTGGCCACTGCGCCGGGGATGCCCCGGCCGGGGTCGCCGTAGACGAAGGCCTGGCGCTCCTGGACGATGACGTTCTGCTTCTTCTTGGAAATGGCCCGGCGCATATTGTCCGCCTGGCCCAGGGTATAGCCGCCCAGCTTCCGGAAGATCTCGATCACCTGCTCCTGGTAGACGATGCAGCCGTAGGTAACGTTCAGAATGGGCTGCAGCTGGGGGGTGATGTAGGAGATGGTCTCCGGGTGGTGCTTGGACTGGATGAACTTGGGAATGGATTCCATGGGGCCCGGACGGTAGAGGGCTACGATGGCGGTCATATCTTCAATGGACTGGGGCTTCATCTGGACGCAGACCCCGGTGATGCCGGTGGATTCCAGCTGGAAGACGCCGGAGGTCTTGCCCTCCCCCAGCATGGCGAAGGTCTCAGGGTCGTCGTCGGGGACGTTCTTCATGGAGAAGCCCGGCTCAATCCGCCGGATCTGCTTCTCCGCGTCGTCGATGACGGTGAGGTTCCGCAGGCCCAGGAAGTCCATTTTCAGCAGGCCCAGCTCCTCGATGGTGGTCATGGTGAACTGGGTGACGATGGTATCCTCGTTCCGGGCCAGGGGCACGTAGTCGGAGACCGGCCGGGCGGTGATCACCACGCCGGCGGCATGGGTGGAGGTGTTCCGGGGCATCCCCTCGATGTCCCGGGCGGTGTCGATGAGCTGCTTCACCCGAGGATCCTCGTCGTACATCTTTTTCAGCTTGGGGTTCTTGGTGAGGGCCAGCTCCAGGGTCATGTGCAGCTCATTGGGGATATTCTTGGCCACCACGTCCGCCTCGGCGTAGCTCATGTTCAGAGCCCGGGCCACGTCCCGAATGGCGCCCCGGGCGGCCATGGTGCCGAAGGTGACGATCTGTGCCACCCGATCCTTGCCGTATTTGCGGGTGACGTAGTCGATGACCTCCCCCCGGCGCTCCTGGCAGAAATCGGTATCGAAGTCGGGCATGGAGACCCGCTCCGGGTTCAGAAAGCGTTCAAAGATTAGCGTGTACTGCATGGGGTCGATCTCGGTGATGTGCATACAGTAGGCCGCGATGGAGCCCGCGCCGGAGCCTCTGCCGGGGCCCACGGGGATCCCCTGCTCCTTGGCCCAGCGGATGAAGTCCGCCACGATCAGGAAGTAGTCCACGTAGCCCATGCGCTCGATGACGCCCATTTCGTAGTCCAGTCTCTCCCGGTAGGCGGCAAGCGTAGGGGGCGGCGTCCTCGACGCCCCGAAGCTCCCATCCTCGGAGGAACTGCCGTAGCGCTCCTCGAAGCCGTCCCGGCACATTTTACGGAAATAGCTCAGAGAGTCCGATCCGTCCGGGGCCTCGAAGGCGGGCAGATGGTAGTGGCCGAACTCGAATTCCACGTTGCAGCGCTCCGCGATGCGGACCGTGTTGGCAAAGGCCTCCTCCAGCTGGGGAAAGAGCTGCCGCAGCTCGTCCTCGGACTTCACGTAGAACTCGTCGCTCTCGAAGCGCATCCGGTTGGGGTCGTCCACGGTCTTGCCCATCTGGATGCACATCAGCACGTCCTGGGTGGCCGCGTCCTCCCGGCGCAGGTAGTGGGCGTCGTTGGTGACCACCAGGGGCAGCTCCAGCTCCCGGGCCAGCCGCAGCAGCATGGGGTTGATCTTGGCCTGCTCCGGGATGCCGTGGTTTTGCAGCTCCAGGTAGAAATTCTCCGGCCCGAAGATCTCGCTGTATTCCAAAGCCAGCGCCTTGGCGCCGTCATAGTCGTCGATTTTCAGCCTGCGGGGAATGGCCCCCGCCAGGCAGGCGGACAGGGCGATCAGCCCCTCGCTGTGCTGCCGCAGCAGCTCCATGTCGATCCTGGGACGGCCGTAGAAGCCCTCCAGGAAGCCCTTGGACACCAGGTAGCTCAGATTGCGGTAGCCGGTCTCATTCTGGCAGAGCAGCACCAGGTGGGCGTTCTCATTGTCGATGCCGTGGACCTTGTCGAAGCGGGTGCGGGGGGCCACGTAGACCTCGCAGCCGATGATGGGCTTGACCCCGGCGGCCTTGGCGGCCTTGTAGAAGTCGATGACGCCGTACATGACCCCGTGATCCGTGATGGCCACGGCGTCCTGCCCCAGCTCCTTCACCCGATCCATCAGCCGCCCGATCCGGCAGGCGCCGTCCAGGAGGCTGTATTCGGTATGTAGATGGAGATGTACGAAGGACATTTGTTTCTCCTTTCAAAACGAAAAACGCAAAATGAAGAACAAAAAACTGCGGTGGTTCTCAATTCTGCGAATTGAGAACCATATTCAAATAATCGCGAAGCGATACCTTAGTTTTGCGTTTTTCCTTTTTCGTTTTTCGTTTACGCTTCATTTGCCAGCTCGCAGAGCTTGCGCAGTCTGTGGTTCAGTGCCGACTTGGTGATGGGTGGGTCGAACATCTCCGCCAGCTCGGCCAGGGTGGCTTCCGGGTTGTCTTCCCGGAGGGCGGCGGTCTGGCGGTACTTCTCCGGCAGACGTTCCAGCCGCCCGTCCTCCCGCAGGACGCGGATGGCTGCGATCTGGGTCTGGGCCGCCTCCACGATCTTGGAGGTGTTGGCATTGTCGCAGTTGACGATGCGGTTGATCTTGTTCTTCATATCCTTCTCGATCTTGGCCTCCATGACCCCCATGGCAGCCACCGGCGCACCCAGAAAGGCCAGGAAATTCTCGATGGAATCGCTCTGCTTGAAGTAGAGGATGGAAACGCCCTTCCGCATACTGGTCTTGGGCGAGAAGCCCTGATCCAGCAGCAGGCTCTCCGTCTCCCGGATCACCTTGTGGTGGTTGGTGGCAAGCTCCAGATGGTAGCGCTTCTCCGGGTCGGTGACGGAGCCGCCGGAGAGAAAGGCCCCCCGCAGAAAGGCCTGCCGACAGCAGTCCTTCTCCAGCAGGCCGTAGTTGACGTGGAGGCTGACGCTGTCCGCAGGGCTGTAGCCGATGGCGTCAAAGATGCGCTCGATCTTCGCCCGATCCTGGATCAGAAAGGAGAACTTGCCCCCCGACTGGAGCTCGTCGAAGTCCAGCTTGAAGGCCTTGCGAAAGAGCTGGGGCAGCCGGGCCGCAAAGGCCTCGCTCTCCGTCACCAGCTTGATCTGCTCCGCGCCCACACCGCTGCAAAACAGCAGCACCCCGCAGGCCTCCGCCAGCGCGCAGCATTTTTTGTTGATAAAGTCCCTGCAAAGCTCCGCCTTTGCGTCTGAGGAAAAGGACATAATGGACACCTCCGAGGGGATAGATTAGGGAATAGGGAATAGTGAATAGTGAATAGGTGTGGTGTTTTTCAATTCTGCGAATTGAAAAAAAATGTTTAACGCGTAGGGACGGCACTCTGCCGTCCGCGTTCCCGCGTAGGAAAGGTTTATTCTCTGTTCCGGGTCAGATGCTCATACGCTTCCCGCAGAATCCGGCGGGCGCTGTCATGCTCCAGCACTGCAAGAGCCTCCGGAAGGGACAGCAGGGCGGCAGCCTGCAGCTCCGTCTGCTGGGGAACCGGGGTCTGGTTCTCATACTCCGCCAAAAAGTAAACCACCTGCTTATAGGTATTCGGCTTGCCCGGCAGGGCATAAAACTCCACCCTGCGAAAGCCGGGGATCAGCCGGGGCGTCAGTCCCACTTCCTCCCGGATCTCCCGCAGCGCGGCGTCCGCCTCGCTTTCTCCTCCTTCGATGTGGCCCTTGGGGAAGCCGTGATGACCGTCCAGGTGCTGCGCGATCACAAAACGGAGCCCTTCCGCCTGCCGGGTGTACACCACCGCCCCGGCGCTGTGCTCCAGGGTCTTATGCAGATCCCGGTGAAGCAGCTTCACAGAGATCCCCTCCCCCGCCAGGGCCTCCGCCAGGCGGATCGCCATGCTCACGGAGCGGTGCTTGCCCCCGGAGCAGCCCACGGCGATCACCAGGGGCGTTTTCAGAGGGCTTTCGTAGGCCCCGTAGAGGGCGATGCGCTGCCGGAGCAGGGACAGGGTCGTCTGAAAAAAGTCCCTGGCCTCGGGGGTGGAGAACACGTAGTCCCGCACCGCCGGATCCAGGCCGGTTTTCTGCTTCAGAGCTTCCACCCAATAGGGATTGGGCAGACCCCGGACGCCGATGACGGTATCGGCCTCCTCCGGCAGACCGTAAAGATAGCCGAAGGACATGAGGGTAAGTTCGTTCATGGGGTTCTCCTGTTACTTGTCACTTGCGGTAACCCTCGGGGCGTCGCGGACGCCGCCCCCTACGGCCTGTCGGTTACTTGTCACTTGTCACTTGCGGTAACCCTCGGGGCGTCGCGGACGCCGCCCCCTACGGCCTGTCGGTTACTTGTCACTTG
>JAEEZZ010000034.1 GCA_016292255.1 Oscillospiraceae bacterium | reverse complement strand
GGATCTTGCGAGCACGTCCTCCCGCTATACGGGAAATCTGTCCGGCTTGATCCAGACAAGCGTTGGCAGCAATGGGAACGCCGCTGCCCAGCGCTGCGGCGACGAAGCGCGGCCCTACAAGATCGACATCGACCCGCTGCTGGCGCAGGCCGCCGGAGAGGACGCCCCCGCAGGGATCACAGAGCCGATCCTGGCGGGAGAATCCTACTCCGTGGGTTCTGTCCGAAGCTTTTCCGTGAATGCGTACTATTCTCCCACGGGAAGCTCCTCCGTCCAGTTCAAATGTCTGTACGTGGGCCAGCACTGCTATATCTGGACGCCCACCTCCACCGCCGGCAACGTCTACCCGCTGGACGGCATTGACAGCGGCTTTGCCAAGCTGGCCGCCGATGAGTTCGATTCCAAGTTTGGGCTCATGCAGTCCTCCTTCGGCAATCACTCCGACGGCTCAGCCGGCGACGGCAAGCTGCATATGCTGTACTACAACATCGACGATGGCTGGCAGCCCGGCCAGGGGTACATCGCAGGCTTCTTCAGCTCGGGAGATTATTACAACAACGGTCTTCCCATTCTGAACATCGACACCTACCCCGGCGTCTTCTACCAGGAATCCAACGGCACGACCCACAAGCGGATGGACGATACCTACAGCACCATGGTGCATGAGTATCAGCATCTGATCAACTTCTCCAATACTGCCGGCATGAGCACCTGGCTCAACGAGTGTTTCTCCGCCGCGGCGGAGGAGATCTGCTATCCCGGCAGCTCTGTGGTGAATCGGATCCAATCCTGGGAGAATTACTATTACGGGTATGACTGGCTGAATCCGCCCTCTGAATTTGCCTATCAGCCCTCCTTCCAGCTCCATAACGGCTACTCCCTCTACGATTGGGACAACAACCTCGGCGACGTTCTGGCGCTCTACGCCCAGGTGTCCTTCTTCGCCCAATATCTGTATTCCAGATTCGGCAATTCCATTTACAAGCAGATCTCCAACAGCTGGAAAAACAGCCAGAACGAGACGACCGCCATCACCAGCGCCACGGGGGTCTCCTGCTCCGAGCTGGCCAAGTGCTTCCGCGTGGCGCTGACGGCCAATGCCACCCAGAACCAATACAACGGGATCTACGGCTTCAAGGTGCAGAGCGGCTACGACCCCGCCAACTACCATAACGTCCAGAATCCCTGGAGCCTGCTTGCGCCCATTGTCTTCACCGGCTCCGGCTGCTCCGTCAAGGGCGGCGGCAGCATCACGGTCAAGCCTGTGAACGGCGTCTATTATCCGCCCGTCGACGCTGATTCCGGCCTGCAGTACATCGGCGTCCGGGTCTCCTCGGCCTTTACGGTCACGGCGGTGCCCAACGATTCCAGCATGGGCTCCGTGTCCGTGGACGACTACGTCATCACAGCCTTCCCCACTGCGGATTGCTTCGTTGCCGGCTGCGACGTGATCGCCGGCTCCGCTGACACCAGCATGAACGGCAATGAGATCGCGGTCCATCCCTACAGCGACTGCACCATTCGGGTGAATTTCGCCCGGAAGGCCAACCACACGGTGCGCTACGTCGTCTGCGGCCGGAACGCCGGCAGCCAGAGCGCCCGCACCAACGATCAGATCACCCTGCCCAGCTCCGTCAGCGTCAACCTGAACGATTGGAGCTTCCGCGGCTGGGTCGAACAGCAGCTGCCCAACGAGACCGTGGAAGCGCCGCGCTTCTACGCGCCCGGGGCCTCCTATACAGTGCCCGGAGACGTGACCCTGTACGCGCTGTTCTCCCGGGAGGAGAGCGGCGGGGTGATCGCCTACCGGCTGGTGAATGACGACCAGGCAAATTGGGCCGGCAATTACGTGATCACCTACGGCACAGACCCAAATATGTATCTGCTGAAGGGCCTGACGGTCAGTTCCGACGGCGCGGAGATCGAGACCACCGAAAACGCTGTTCCCTATGGCCAGGCCGGCGTCTCGCTGCAGGGGGACGTGCTGCATCAGGTGACGGCTCCCTATCTGTTCACCATGGTGGGACGCGGCAGCTATTACTCCCTGCAGAACCGCTCCACCGGCGTGTATCTCGGCGTATCGTCCAACTCCGGCCTGGCGGGCTTCAACACCTACGTCTCCGGCAGCTGCGATTGGACGCCCGGGATCGACGCGAACGCCAGCAGTATGGAAAGCGCCACCTACTGCGATTATCCCTTCCTGGACTTCAGCACCAGCTACAGCCTGTTCTGGACAAACGGCGTCATCAACACCTCCATCAGATTCTGGAAAGAGTTTGAAGAAAACACCGTGTATTATACCACCTCTCCCGTGGAGGAGCACGTCCACACGCCTGGGGATCCGGTCACGGAGAACAACGTGGCCCCCACCTGCACCCAGTCCGGCTCCTATGACAGCGTGGTCTACTGCACCGGCTGCGGGGAGGAGCTGAGCCGCGAGACGGTCATCACGGAGCCCCGCGGACACAAATATTTCCCCATCGTCACCCGGCCTACCTGTACCGAGGGGGGCTATACGACGCACATCTGCTTCCGCTGCAACGACAAATACATCGACAGCTACACCGATCCCCGCGGCCATACCTACAATGCCGTGGTCACCCCGCCCACCTGCACCGGGGAGGGCTTCACCACCTATACCTGCACCCGCTGCGGCGACAGCTGCACAGGCGATCCCACCGAGCCCCTGGGCCACGACTACGAGGCAGTCCTGACGCCCCCCACCTGCACCGCCGGCGGCTTCTACACCTATACCTGCACCCGCTGCGGCGACAGCTACACGGAGGAGGACGGAAGCATCCCGACCTGGCACAGCTGGGACGACGGCGTCGTCACCGTCCAGCCGACGGAGGATGAGGACGGCGAGCTGCTCTACACCTGTACCCGCTGCGGTGAGACCCGCGCCGAGCCGATCCCGCGGCTGAACCGGACCAATCCCTTTGTGGATGTGCCGGATGACAGCTACTTCTGCGAGCCCGTGCTCTGGGCCTACTATCACACCCCGCGGATCACCTCCGGCACCGATGCGACGCACTTTTCTCCCCAGGCGCCCTGCACCAGAGAGCAGATCGTGTTCTTCCTCTGGGCCGTGGCAGGGAAGCCATCGCCGGGGGAAAACGCGTCCGGCTTCAGCGACGTCCGGGGCACCGATTATTTCTACGGAGCCGTGCTTTGGGCCCAGGAGCAGGGCATCACCTGCGGCATCAGTGAGACCCGCTTCGGCACAGGCCGCTTCTGCTCCCGGGAGCAGGCGCTCACCCTCCTGTGGCGGGCCGCCGGTTCGCCGGAGCCGGAGGGCACGGAGATGCCCTTCCGGGACGTCCCGGCTGACTCCTACGCCGCAAAGGCGATCCTCTGGGCCGCGGAGCAGCAGATCACCAGCGGCACGGGCAACGACGCCTTCAGTCCCAAGCAGCTCTGCACCCGCGGGGAGATCGTGACCTTCCTGGCGAAGACCTTCCGGGGGGAAGCAGAATAACGTCCAAGCGAAAGACCGGCTTTTCTGCCCGATGGGGCAGAAAAGCCGGTCTTTCCATTTGCGGATCACTTGCCGAACAGCCCGCCGATCTTGTCCGCGATGCCGCCGACGTTGATCTTGGCCTTGACGCCCTCGACCACCGCGTTGATCTGATCGTCGGGCAGATCCACGCCGATCAGGCCCTCCACGGTTTTCGTGGGGTCCTTCTTGAACTTTTCGCCGATGTCCTTGTCGTTTTTGACCTTGTTCACGATCTCTTCGATCGTCTTCTTGATGTCGAATGCCATGATAAAGTCCTCCTTGAAAAGTTGTTATTTGTTCGGCGTCACAAAGGCCGCCGACTCGATCCGTACTTCTACCATCGGGACGGAATGCTCCCCGCTGTAGGGGTTGTCGCCCAGCTCGATCCCGCAGATCCGATCCACCGTGTCAAGCCCGGCCACAATGTAACCGAAGGCCGCGTACTGGCCGTTCAGGGAAGGGTAGTCCGCGTGCATCAGGAAGAATTGGCTGGTGGCGGAATCCATCACCTTGGTGCGGGCCATGGAGAGCACGCCCCGCACATGGAGCAGGGGATTGTTCACGCCGTTGGCGCTGAATTCGCCCTTGATCGGGGTCAGCTCCTCCTCGCCTGCGCCGCCCTGGATCATAAAGCCGGGATAGACGCGGTGGAACACCGTGCCGTTGTAGTATCCCCGGGCCACCAGATCCTTGAAATTCTGGGCGGAGATCGGCGCAACGTCGGGACGCAGCCGGACCACGATCTCGCCGAAGTCCTTCACGCTCAGCTTCACATAGTCCGTGGGCTCGGCGCTTTCGGCAAAGTCCGCAACGGCCATGCTGTCGATCTCAGCCTTGACGGCGGTCATGTCCAGGCTGCTCTGGGGGGCCGCGGTGGTCTGGGGCGGGGCTGCGGTCTCCTGGGGCTTGGTTTCGGTGCAGGCGCAGAGGCAAAGCGCCAGCGCCGCGATCAGAACAGGTAGTTTCCAGTGTTTCATTTCTTCATCCTTTCCGTTCTTCAAGGGGCAGGGCCCCGATTTGAAACGCTTTCCGATTTTGGATTGGTGTTATGCTTCGTCCGGGGCGATCTCCCCCAGAACGCCGTCCTCATAGAGGCCCGTGATCTTCACAGGCAATACCCGGTTGTGCAGCTCCTTCCCCGGCGCGTAGACCCGGATGGAGCTGGGGGCGTGGCCCGTCCAGAGCTCCTGCCCGGGCGGCAGGGTACAGGCAATCCTTGACCCTGCGGGGGCGTCATCCTGCGCGGAGCGGCGCGGAGTCGAAGGATCCGTTTCCCCGTCCCCGGATGCCGTTTCCTCAAACAGCACCGCCTGGACGCTGCCGATCATGGCCTCCCGGAAGCTCCGGCTCATCTCCGCGGCCACGGCGATGGCGGCGGCAGAGCGGGCTTCCTTGACTGCGTTGCCCAGCTGCCCCGGCAGCTTGTCCGCCGGCGTCCCCGGGCGGCGGGAATAGGGGAAGACGTGCATCGACGCGAAGCCGCATTTGCGGATGAAATCCAGGCTCTCGGCAAATTCCGCCTCCGTCTCTCCGGGGAAGCCCACGATCATATCGGTGGTCACGCCGCAGCCCGGGAAATTGGCCTTCAGCAGGCGGACGCTTTCCAGATAGCGGGCCGTGTCGTACTTCCGGTGCATCCGGGCCAGCACCGTGTCTGAGCCGGACTGCATGGACAGGTGGAAATGGGGGCAGAGATTGGAATGCCCCCGCAGAAGACGGCAGAATTCCTCGTCCACGATCCTGGGCTCCAGGGAGCCCAGGCGGATCCGCACCTTGCCGGCCGCCCGGCAGATCTCGTCCAGAAGCCGGGGCAGCCGCAGCGCGCCGGTCTTGTCCAGATCCACGCCCCAGGAGGCGATCTCGATGCCCGTCACAACGATCTCCCGGTAGCCGGCCTCCGCCAGCTCCCGTACCTGCGCCAGGGCTTCCGCAAGCGGCAGGCTGCGAACCGGCCCGCGGGCATAAGGGATGATGCAGTAGGTGCAGAAATTGCTGCAGCCGTCCTGTACCTTCAGCATGGCCCGGGTGCGGGTGGCAAGGCCGCCGGGGGGCAGGATCTCAAAGGAGCGCCGCCGAAGGGCTTCGTCCAGAGCCTCCCGTTTTTGCCGGTCGTCCACGGCGGCAAGAGCCAGCTTCAGGAAGGCCTCCCGTCCGCCGGAGCCGGAGATCACGTCCACCCCCAGGGCGCGGACGTCCTCCGGCTTCACCTGGGAGTAGCAGCCGCACACCGCCAGCACCGCCTCCGGGCACTGCTTCCGCATCCGCCGGATCACGTTTCGGTTTTTCTTGTCCGCCACAGCCGTGACGGTGCAGGTGTTGATAATCGCCAGGTCAAAGTCCTCGCCGGGGCCCACCTCGGTGTGGCCCAGCTCCGTCAGCCATTGCTCCATGGCCTGAGATTCGTATTGGTTGACCTTGCAGCCCAGGGTCACGATCGTAAAGTTCATGCATTCTCCTCGTACAGCGTATGCTGGGACAGGCATTGCCTGTCCCGGCAGCCGTTATTGGTGTCTGGGCAGGTAATAGTCGTCGCCCTTTTGGTAGAAGGGACAGCGGCCGCCGTGCCGGGCAAAGACCCGGGCAAATTCGTCCTCATCCAGATCCATCCGACAGTAGTATTCCTCATACTCCTCGTCGTAATCATAGTGCCAGCAGGTCTCGCAGATGGTCGGATCCATGGGAATACCTCCCCGCTATTTTGGCTATCATACCATAACTTTAAAAAAAAAGAAATACTTGCTGTTGAAATTTTTGAAAAAACATGATACAATAAAATAGTAAAGTTGTCACCGGGGGGATCATGCCATGGGTATCGTTGTCATCGGCGCTGTATTTGTGGATATCAAAGGGTTCCCCTCCGGGCAGTATATTCCCCAGGGGCGGAACGTGGGCTGGATCGAACAGGTCCACGGCGGCGTAAGCCGCAATGTGGCGGAGGACATCGCCAACGTGGAGCTGCGCCCCACCTACGTCAGCCTGGTGGACAACAACAGCGCCGGCGAGGACGTCATCCGCAAGCTGCGGAGCCACAAGGTCAACACCGACTACGTGCTCCCCGTCCGCAACGGCATGGGCACCTGGCTGGCCGTCTTCGACCATACCGGCGACGTGGTGGGCTCCATCTCCCAGCGGCCCGATATGACGCCGCTGCTGGATCTGCTGGAGGAAAAGGGAGACGAGATCTTCTCCCAGGCGGATTCCATTGTGGTGGAGATCTGCCTGGATAAGGAGATCGTCAAAAAGGTCTTCCGTCTGGCCAAGCAATACGGCAAGCCGGTCTACGCCGTGGTGGCCAATATGTCCATCGCAGTTCAGCGCCGGGATTTCCTCCAGGACTGCGCCTGCTTCATTTGCAACCGCCAGGAGGCCGGCATCCTCTTTTCCGACGACTATTCCCAGATGACCATCCCCGAGATGGAGACGATCCTGGCCGAAAAGGTTCGCAGGGCGCGGATCCCCAGCATGATCATCACCCTGGGCGACAAGGGCGCTGTCTATGCCGATATGTTCGGCTATAAGGGCTATTGCCCGGCCAGAAACGTCATCGTCAAGGATACCACCGGGGCCGGCGACGCGTTCTGTGCCGGTGTGGCCGTGGGTCTGACCTACGGAAAGACGCTGGCGGAGGCCTGCGAGATCGGCTCCTTCCTGGCGGCCTCCGTGATCATGACCTCCGAGAACGTCTGCCCCCGCTTCCTGCCCAGCGAGCTGGGGCTGGACATCGAGGTCCCGGACGAGAACAACTGATACCTGATACTCCGATAAAGCTTAGTGAGGAAAGATATGAAATCTCTGTTTCAACGATTCAACGCTGTATTTTTGATCCTGCTGCTGCTCTGCGCCGCGGCGGTGCCGGTCTCGGCGCTTCGCAGTCCCCTGTCTCCCATCTGTGAGCTGGGGACGGATCCGTCGGATATGCTCTACGGCGGCGGCCGCCGGGTTGATGCGGGAGACCGCCTGTATTACATAGACGATTCCGACGGTGCTGTGTATGAGCTGAGCGACGTCCACACCCCCGTGCTGGAGGGCCCCGTGGCAAAGCTGAACTACGCCGATGGCAGCCTCTACTTCGCCCGGATCAAGCCGGACAGCTTCGACCTGTGCATCTTTGACCTGGGATCCACCAAGGAGAGCGTGCTGCTGGAGGATTTCAGCGGCCGCATCGGCCAGCTCTATCTGGTGAACCGGAAATGCCTGGTGTTCTCCGCCGGCGAAAGCGTGTGGAACTTCGACCTGGAGAGCCGCAGCTGCAGCCTTCTGGTCAAGACGTCGGGGCTTTTGAACTTCATCCCCACCGCCAGCGGCCTGATCTACGCCACGGGCGAGCTCTTTGACTGCAATCTCTACGCCAACGGCAAGCCCCTGGCCCAGCACGTGGAGACCTACACCGTCCGCTTTGACCTGGAAGACGGCCTGCTGGTCTACTCCTGCGGCGGGGCGGACTGCCAGATGGATCTCACCTCGGCCTTCCTCGGCCATGCCAAGGCCCAGAGCTTTGTCGGCTACGTCAAGGATCATTCCGAGCAAGCCCGTGAGGAAGCGCAGATCTGGGACTGCTGGTCCCCGGAGGAGACCGCCCTGCGCTACGCCGGCGCGATCTGTGACTCCCGCGAGGAGACCGAAGACGCACCGCCCCTGTTCTACGGTCATGCGGTACGTCAGCCGGCCAACGACGGCACGCTGAACATTGTCCGCCGGGCCCGGCAGATGCTGAACGTCCAGTGGACCCCTGTGGGCGACAAGGGCTTCGGCGGCTGGGGCTACACCGATCTGTCCTACGGCCTGGAGATCTTCTACGAGCCGGGGGTCACCTACACCGGCCTGCCCTACGGCCAGTGCGTAGGCGGCAGCTATAATGGCAGCTACGTGCCCTGGAGCGTTTCCCTGTCCGGCTTCGTTGCCGCAGTCAACGACGTCGAAAGCAAGCTGTACACCGATCGCTGCACCTACTGGCGCGGCTCGCAGTGCTACGGCACCGACTGCTCCGGCTTCGTCTCCTGGGCGTGGCAAACCCCAAATCGAAAGACCTGTCCGACTCTGATCGACTGGGAGCACACCGTCAAGGTCGGCCGCTCCTATTCCGTGATCCAACTTGGCGACGCGCTGATCAGCGACGCCCACGCGGTGCTGGTCACCGACGTGACCTACAGCCTCGATGGAACGATCACCTCCATCGAGATCTCGCAGGCCAATCCCACCGCCCAAGACCTGTATAACGGCTGCGCCTATTCCACCCGCTATTCCGGCTCGGCCGCCCTGGAGATCCTGAACAAGAACTACTTTGTCAACGGCAGCTACTCCGTCTATCGCAACTCTGCCCGGGGCAACGTCACCTATACCCACGACTGCGCCGTTCCTCTGGATGGGGACGTGTGCCCGCTCTGCGGCTGCGGCTCGGAGCCTGCTCCGGAGGATCCCACCCCCTGCGTGGGCATCGATCTGAGCGAGTGGAACACCATCACCGATTGGAGCGCCGTGGCGGAGCAGGTGGATTTCGTCATCCTGCGGATCGGCTGGACGGGCACGTCCGAGGGCCTTGTCCACAAGGACAGCGCCGCGGACACCATCATCCAGAACTGTGTCCAGCACGATATTCCCTTCGGCCTCTACTACTATGCCGGCGCCACCACCACAGATCAGGCCCGGGAGGAGGCGGACGCGATCCTCGGCTGGCTGATGGAGAGCGGCATTACTCCCAGCCTTCCCATCTTCTACGACGTGGAGGAGCCCAGAAATATCCTTACCCTCTCCAACGGAGAGCTGGCGGAGGTCATTTCTGCCTTCTGCAGCGAGCTGGAGGACGTTGGCCTCCGGGCCGGTGTCTATGCCAGCGCCAGCGTCTGGGATGACCGCTTCCGGGGCTATGATTTCTACCAAAACACGGTCCACTGGGTCGCCCACTGGGGCACGGAGCACGTCACGGCTAAGCTGGGCGCCAACGTCTGGCAGTATTCCAGCAGCGGAACGGTAGCCGGGATCAAGGGCGACGTGGATATGAACTATTGGATCGGCCCGCTGGGGGAGACCGAGCATCCCTCCACCCTTGTCTTGACGCCCCCTGCCTGCGTGGACGGCAGCCTTTGCTCCACCTGCATCGTTTGCGGAAGAGTTCTGGAACAGCCGATCCCCGGCGGCGTGGGACATATCTGGAGCTTCTCCCAGGTTCTGACCCAGGGCGAAACGCTCCATGACAGCACGGGCATCTACAGCTGTATCAACTGCGATACGGCCACCAAGGAAGCCCCGCTCTGTGCCGCGGAGGTCTTCTCCGATCTGGTCGATGCAGGGGAGTGGGCCCATGCCCCCATTGATTGGGCCTATTTCAACGGTCTGACCAGCGGCACCTCCGCCACGACCTTCTCTCCCAACGACACCGTCACCCGCGGCCAGGTGGTGACCTTCCTCTACACCTTTGAGGGCAGGCCCGAGGTCACGGATGCCAACCCCTTTGCGGACGTCAACTCCAGCGACTACTACTACCAGCCCGTCCTTTGGGCTGTGGAGAACACCATCACCAGCGGCACCTCCGAGACCACCTTCTCCCCCGCGAACCCCTGCGTCCGCGCCCAGATCGTCACCTTCCTCTGGGCAGCGGCGGGCCGCCCGGAGCCGGAGGGAACGGAATGTCAATTCGTGGACGTGAGCGCCGACGACTACTTCTACAAGGCCGTCCTCTGGGCGGCGGAGAAGGGCATCACCGGCGGCATCGACAGCTACCACTTCGACCCCGACGAAAACTGTACCCGCGCCCAGATGGTGACCTTCCTCAAGGCTGCTGCCCCGGTGCTGGAGGAAGCGAGATACGCGGGGGTCGTCCAGAAGCCGTCTCAGGACACCACGCCCGCCGGCCCTGTGTTTTCTGCGGCGGACGGCATCATGCACTGAGCCAAGGCAAGCAAATATGACAGCGGCAGTTGACGGATCTCCGTCAACTGCCGCTTTTTATTCGATCCACTGAAGTCTGAGGATCGTATTGCTTACAGCTTTTTCATGTGAGCCGAGGCGGTCTTGGCCAGAAGCTTTTTGGTGCCTTTCTCGTCAAAGGCCACCTCAAGCAGGGCGTCGCTGCCCATTTTCGTCACCGTGAGCACCATCCCGCGGCCAAATGCGTTGTGCAGCACCGTGTCGCCCGGCCGGTACTCCGGGGGCGGCGCGTCCGTCCTGGGGGCCGGCGTGGGTGCGGAGCGGGGCTTGGGGCTCCGGAAGCCGTCATAGCCGGGATAGCTCTGCGCCCGGCTGCCGCTCCGCTGGTCGAAGGGCAGATCGTCGTAGAGCATCCGGGGCTCCGGGGCAGGCCGGGCAGGCTTCAGCGGCTTGTCCAGCAGCTCGGGGGGAATGTCCCGGACAAAGCGGGACAGACGGTTCACCGTTGTCCTGCCGTAGAGCATCCGCTGGCGGGCGTGGGTGATGGTCAGGGTATGCTTGGCCCGGGTGATGGCCACGTAGCACAGCCGCCGTTCCTCCTCCAGCTCATCGGCCTCGCCAATGCTCCGCAGGCTGGGGAAGAGCCCGTCCTCGGCCCCCACCAGGAAAACGTGGGGGAATTCCAGACCCTTTGCCGTGTGAATGGTCATCATCACCACGGCGTCGGCCTCCGGGTCATACTGCTCGATGTCGGTGTAGAGGGCGATCTCCTCCAGAAAGCCGTGGAGGGAGGCGTCCTCCGGGTGGTTCTCCACGTAGCCCACCAGGGAGGAGCGAAGCTCGCGGACGTTCTCCAGGCGCGTCCGGCTCTCCACGTCGTTGTGGGCCTCCAGCATGGCCGCGTAGCCCACCTTCTCCACCAGGGCGTCGTAGAACTCCGGCAGGGGCAGGCTGTCCAGCAGCCCGGCGCATTCCTCGATCAGCACGGCGAAGGCGGTGAGCTTCGCGGCGCTTTTTTCCAGGGCCGGATAGTGATAGGCGTCCGCCAGCACCAGGTACATGGGCAGGTCCTGGTTCTCCGCCAGCCGCCGCACCTCCTCCAGGGTCTTGGCCCCGATGCCCCGGGGCGGGTTGTTGACGATCCGGTTCAGCCGCAGATCGTCGGCCCGGTTGTTGATCAGCTGGAGGTAGGCCAGCATATCCTTGACCTCCGCCCGGTCGAAGAAGCGGGTGCCGCCGATGATCCGGTAGGGGATGGCGTTGAATTTGAAGGAACGCTCCAGCGCGTTGGATTGGGCGTTGGTGCGGTAGAGCACGGCAAAATCCCGGTAATTCGCCTTGCCCTTGAGGGCGAAGATCCGGGCGGCCACGTAGTTGGCCTCCTCGTTCTCGTCGGCGGTCTCCTTGACGGTGATCCCGGAGCCCCCGGGGTTCCGGGTCCAGAGCTTCTTGCCCTTCCGGCCCTTGTTCTGCCGGATGACGGCGTTGGCCGCGTCCAGGATCTGGGGGGTGGAGCGGTAGTTCTGCTCCAGGCGGATCAGCCGCGCACCGGGGAAGTTCTCCTCAAAGTTCAGGATGTTTTCGATGGTGGCCCCCCGGAATTTGTAGATGCTCTGGTCGTCGTCGCCTACCACGCAGATGTTCTTCCGGCCCCCCGCCAGCAGGGCGGCCAGACGGTACTGCAGGCGGTTGGTGTCCTGGTATTCGTCGATCAGCACGTAGCGGAAGCGGTTCTGCCAGAAGGTACGGACCTCCTCGTAGTCCTGCAGCAGCCGGACCGTCAGCAGGATGATGTCGTCGAAGTCCAGGGCGTTAGCCTCCCGGAGCCTGCGCTGGTAGGCCGTGTAGCAGGCGGAGATCCTGTCCAGACGGTCGTCCCCGCCGGCAGAGGCCTTTTCCGCGTAATCCTCGGGGAACTGCATGGCGTCCTTGGCCCGGCTGATGTGGGTGAGGATGACCCGGGCGGGCAGCTCCTTTTCGTCCACCTGCAGCTCCTTCATCACGTCCTTCATGACCCGCTCGGAGTCCGCGGTGTCGTAGATGGTGAACTGCCGGTCGTAGCCCAGCCGGTCGATCTCCCGGCGCAGGATGCGGCAGCAGGCCGCGTGGAAGGTCATAGCCCAGATCTCCGCGGCCTCGGGCCCCAGCATGGCGGCCAGCCGCTCCTTGAGCTGGTTGGCGGCCTTGTTGGTAAAGGTGATGGCAATGATGCGCCAGGGCTCCACCGGCCGCAGGGCGCAGAGGGCGGCGGTGTCGGCGTCCGGCGGCAGCTCTGTGGCCGCGGCGGCCTCCAGGGCGGCCAGCTCCGGCGCGCCGAAGCCCGCCGGGACCTCCTCACAGTCGGAGCCGCAGCCAAAGCGGATCAGATTGGCGATCCGGTGGATCAGCACCGTGGTCTTGCCGCTGCCTGCGCCGGCCAGAAGAAGCAGCGGCCCCTCCGTGGTCAGAACGGCCTGCCGCTGCATATCGTTCAGCATGGAAAACGCCCGGGCGATCAGTTCCCGCCGGAGCTGCACATATCTTTCTGTCTGTTGTTGATCCATGTTATGCTTCCTTTTGTTTCTGTACGCTTTGTTTTGCTGCGCTGTGCCTCCTGCGTTCCAGCTCCCGGTTCAGGATCCCGCCGCAGAAGAAGAGAAAGATGCAGACGTAGAGCCAGAGCATCGCCATGGCGATCACAGAGAGGCTCCCGTAGTAGATGGAATAGTTGGCGAATTTGTCGGCGTAGACGGTAAACACCCGGGAAAACACCGTCCACAGCAGCGCCGTGACCACCGAGCCGGGGAGGGAGGACGAAAAGCTGACCTCCCGGTTGGGAAAGACCGTGTACATGGCGGCAAAGAAGAGGGTCAGCACCAGCACGGACAGGATGTAGCGCATTCGCCCCAGCTGCAAAAGCAGATCCCCCAGCTCGCTTCCGCTGTCCGCCAGCTTGTTGACCAGCTCATGACTCAGCAGCCCCAGGGCCAGCAGCAGCACCGTGGCCAGCACCCCGGCCAGGGCGAACAGGGCGGCGCGGAGCCGGAGCCAGATGGGGTTGCGGGTCTCCCGGGCGGTGTAGATCCGGTTCAGCCCCCGTTGGAGGCTCAGCACGCCCTTGGAGGTCATCCACAGGGCCGTCACCGCCGAAACGGAGAGGATCGCGGGGGAGTCCACGGCAAAGAGCTCGTCGATCATGTAGTCCGTCAGAGATTTCAGGCTCTCGGGGACCACGTCCTGCAGCAGACCCCGCAGGCTGTCCGGCGAGATAGGCGTGAGCTGGAGAATGCTGATCAGCAGCATCATGGCCGGGAAGATCGCCAGGATCCAGAAATAGGCGGCGTAGGCCGCGAAGATCTGGACCTCCAGCCGCTGCACACTGCGAAAAAAGTGCTTCACACGCTCCCACATGGTCACCCCTCCTCTCGTCTTCGGATGGCTTCTGATGATTTATTATACCAGCTTCCGGGAGGAAATGCAATCGAAAAAGCCAAAGAAAACCCCCGTTGTATGTAGGTGTTACAATGATACTTAACAGTTGAAAAAAGAATAGCGAATCGGGAGCACCTGTGATATGGTTAAGTTGCTCAGACAAAACCGAAAGGGCAGGTGACCGATTCGCCATGACTACTTTAACACAAACCCTCAAGC
>JAEEZZ010000033.1 GCA_016292255.1 Oscillospiraceae bacterium | reverse complement strand
AGAGCCTATACAGCAATCAATACTTTTACTGCTCTTATTGACCGTTTCACAAGTCTGCGTGAAAAACGCATTTCGGTTATGAAGTAACCAACTTATAAAAAAGAATAGATCAGTCGATAGACTCTGTCCGTGACATTTTCCTTATATACTATACAAAAAACGGCACGGGAAGTCAAGTTTTTTCAAAATAATATTCTGAAAACGGCACTGCGAAAAATTTAACACTTTTCCGAAAAATACCCATTGTTTTCCGAAGCAAAATCGGTTATGATATAAAAGTAGAGAAATAACAAGTGTGAGGTGACTCCTTTGATCAACGTTGATATTTCCAATGTGTGGGGCGAATTGTCTCTCAATGATCTTCTGGGGCTGGAGAAGGAGGTCTTCTCCGCCCACAAAACCCTGATCGAGCGCAAGGGCCCCGGCTCCGATTACCTGGGCTGGCTGGATCTCCCCTGCTTTGAGGCCACCGACGAGATGCGGCGCATCGTCTCGGCTGCCAAGCGCATCCGCGAGCACTCCGAGGTCTTCGTGGTGGTGGGCATCGGCGGATCCTATCTGGGGCCCCGGGCCGCCATCGAGCTGGTGAAGGGGCAGAACCACAACCTCCGGGGCAGAGATCCCCAGATCTTCTTCGCCGGCAACAATCTGTCCACCCGGGCCTGGCAGGAGCTGTGCGCCCTGCTGGAGGGCAAGGACTTCTCCATCAACATCATCTCCAAGTCCGGCACCACCACCGAGCCCGCCATCGCCACCCGGGCGCTGAAATGGATGCTGGAGCGGAAGTACGGCGCGGACGAGGCCAAGAAGCGCATCTTCGTCACCACCGACCCTGCCAAGGGCGCCCTGCGGCAGATCGCCACAGAGGAGGGCTACGAGAGCTTCGTGATCCCGCCGGACGTGGGCGGGCGCTACTCCGTGCTCACTGCCGTGGGCCTGCTGCCTCTGGCTGTGGCCGGCATGGACATCACCGAGCTGATGTTCGGCGCAGCTGCTGCCCAGCGCGATATGGCGTCCTTCTCCTTCGAGAATCCCGCCTGGCTCTATGCCGCGGCCCGCAACCTGCTCTACCGCAGCGGCAAGAAGCTGGAAATCCTCTGCAACTGGGAGCCCTCCGCCCGCCTCTTCGGCGGCTGGTGGCAGCAGCTCTTCGGCGAGTCTGAGGGCAAGGACGGCAAGGGCATCTTCCCCGTCACCGCGGAATTCACCGCCGACCTCCACTCCCTGGGCCAGATGATCCAGCAGGGCGAGCGCAACCTCTTTGAGACGGTGATCCGCTTTGCCCCGCCCCGCAAGCGCACCATGATCGAAATGGACTGGAAGAACCTGGACGGGCTGAACTATCTGGAGGGAAAGAGCCTGGACTTCGTGGAGGAGCAAGCCTTCCAGGGCACCCTGGCCGCCCATGTGGACGGCGGCGTGCCTGTGATCCTGGTGCAGACCGACGAGGTCTGCGACCGCACCCTGGGCGAGCTGTTCTTCTTCTTCGAGCTGAGCTGCGGCATCTCCGCCTATATGCTGGGGGTCAACCCCTTCAACCAGCCCGGCGTGGAGTTCTACAAGCGCAATATGTTCCAGCTTCTGGGCAAGCCCGGCTACGAAACCAAACAGTGATCCCGTTCCTTGCAGGCAGGCTCCGGCCGCCTGCAAGCGGGGTTTTCCCAATATACAATAAAGGAGACGATTTCCAATGGTCAAATTGATCGCCGGCCTGAGCGGCACCGGCAAAACACAGAAAATGCTCGCCGAAATCAACGAGGCAGTGGAGAAGGAGCAGGGCAGCCTGGTTTGCATCGAGCTCAAGACCTCTCTGCGCTACGATCTGAACTACAAGGTCCGACTGATCGAGTACCAAACCTATCAGCTGGAGGGCGTTGCGTCCCTCAAGGCCTTTATCTCCGGTCTCCATGCCGGCAACTTCGACATCTCTCATCTCTACCTCAAGAGCATCCACCGTCTTTTGGGCACCGACAACCCGGAGGTCATGGCGGAGTTCTGCGCCTGGTGCGAGCGCTTCGGCCAGGCCAATGGGATTGGCTTCACCATGACGGCGCGGGCGGATCTTGAGACCGCCCCCGACTCGCTGAAGAAGTACCTGTAATACATCATCAAAAAATGCCGCGGCAGTTCCCGAGGGAGCTGCCGCGGTTTTCTTAACCGGCCAGGAAGGCCTCCGGATCCTGCGGGACGTTGTTTCTATATACCGCGAAGTGCAGATGGGGCTCGCTGCCCACTTCGCCCAGGGCTGTCTTGCCCACGACGCCGATGGTCTGCCCGGCGCTGACCTGTTCGCCGGCGGTGACCGAAACCTCCTCCGCCAGGTTGGCGTAGTGGGTCACGTAGCCGCCCTCGTGGGAAATGGTCACGGTCCTGCCCAGCATATCGTCGTCAAAAACGGAGAGGACCGTTCCGTCCGCCACGGCGCAGACCTCGCTGCCCTCCGGGGCTGCCAGATCCATGCCCGCATGGGTGCGCCAATCCCGGGTGGTGGGGTTGAAGGACAGCTTATCCATGCTGTACTCCTGCACCACGCTTCCCTCCACGGGACGGAAGCGGATGGCCGCCGGCACAGGGATGGGCTTCGGCTGCTGTGCAGCCTCGGTAGCCGCCTCGGTCTCCGGCTCCACAGGGGCGACAGGATGGTTGGGCTTCACCGAGATGACGGGAGTCTCCGTGTCCGGCAGTACGCTCCCGTTCATCCTGGGCAGGGTCGGCAGGACGGCAGCCTGCACCGCGTCCGGGAACTCGGCAGCAGGCTCCTCCTCATGCAGGCTTTGCACGAAGAGCCAGCCGGACACTGCCACGGCCGCTGTGCAGATCGCCAGCGCCAGGTAGTAGCCCCTGTCGCCGGAGAGCTTTTTCTTCATTTGTTTCCATTTCATGGTAATACACCTCCGAGCGGAGTATGCCCGGAGAATCGGCGGATTATACCACCCCGCGGTTTTTTGATCCGCTGCCGGGGAATCATCCGGAAAATGCCTGCCCCCGGCAGGGCCCCTCGCTCCCGGCCTCGCCCCCGGCAACCGGTACTTGACCGGGGGCGCGCTGTCGTGTATAATGGGGAGAAATGGGAACCCCCATCGGAAAGGAGCACAGACCATGCAACTGCACAAAAGACTGACGGCTCTCCTGCCGGCCTTGGCGATCGTCCTTGCGCTGACTGCCTGCTCGGAAAACGGGCTGGACAGCAGCGTCTTCGGGGTAAAGGAAACGGAAACCGCCCAAACGACCGCGCCCACGCCGGAGGAGACTGAAACAGCCACCGAGACTGCCGCTCCCCAGACGCTTGCGAGCTCGGAGGAAACCAGCCCCGTGACCTCCGTGAGCCAGGTGGAGACCGACCCCGACGACACCTTCGTCGACATCGGCAGCCCCAAAATCGATACGGAATTCGCGGGAGCCTGGGGCTATCCGCTGGATTACCTGACGCTGCTGCAATATGGCTCTGCACAGACGGAGCAGCTCGACAATACGACTGCATCTTTTGAGGAGGTCTTTGACGGCATTACGTTGAAAATGAACCTGGATCTGCAGGACGACGGCAGCTATGCCCTGGGCGTTGACGAAGGCTCCGCCATTACTGCGGTACAGCTCATCCTCTCCAAGCTGAGCGAGAACGTCCTCCCCCTGGTCACCGGCATGATGGGAATGTCGGAGGAGGAGCTGGCCGCCGCGGTGGAGGCGCAGGGCATGACCATGGAGGAATTCCTGGAACGGATGGAGGCGTCCCTGCGGGAGCAGATGAGTCCCGGGAAATTGGCCGCGAGTATGCAAGCCTATACCCAGACCGGCTCCTGGCGCTGCGTGGACGGCAAGCTCTACCTGGTGGAGGAGGGCGGCCTCGTTGACCCGGAGCAGTATGTGACCGTGGAGCTCCGCAGCGACACGCTGGTCGTCACCGGCGTCTCCGACGGCAGCCAGGAAGACCCCATGTATCTGGGGGAGCTCCCCATGGTCCTCACCCGCAGATAAGCAAGGCAGAAAGCAGGATCCCCGGAACAGTCTTTTCATCGACTGTTCCGGGGATCCTTTGGTTATGCGCGAAGCAGCGCGGCCAGGTTTTCCTCGCAGTGCTCGATCTCCCGGCTGATCCGCTGCAGGAAGGGCCCCTCACCGGGGAAGGCTTGATCCATCGCCAGCCCCAGCAGGGTCATGGAGATGCTGCGCTCCACCCGGCCCAGCAGGTTTCCGTCGTCCAGGGCGTCCAGCCAGTATTTGTAGAGGCTGTAAGCCAGATACCGGGCGTAGACCTCCGGGGTATCTGTTTCCCATGGCTCCCGTAGGGGCGCACATTGTGCGCCCGCCCCGCCCTGCACGTAGGGACGGCACTCTGCCGTCCGCGTTCCCCGTAGGGGCGCACATTGTGCGCCCGCCCTGTTTTTCAGATGCGCCCGGAGCTGAGCCAGCTTCTCCCCCCAGGCGGGGGAAAGGATCTCCAGCCCGGCAAAGCGCTCCGCAAGACGATCCAGGTGACAGGTGATAGGTGACACGGGACAAGTGCCTCGCTGGCGCACACTGTGCGCCCCTACGGCGGCTGCGGTTTCCGACCCTCTCATTGCGAGCCAGTGCGCACACCGGCGTGGCAATCCGCGTCCCCCGTCCCCTTCATTATGCATGATGCATGATGCATTTTGCATTCCGCCACCCGGTGCCTCGGGCGGGCGGCCAATGGCCGCCCCTACGGCGCAGGCGGTTTCCCAGCGGCGCAGGCGGATTGCCCAATCGTGGCGGAGGCGTCGCTCCGGGGCAGCCTGCATGGAGGCCGCCAGGCGACGCAGCAGCTGAATCCGCCGGCCCAGGGGCAGCTCCTCCCGGGCCAGCAGCGCCAGCGCCAGCTCCCGGCCCCGGCGCAGCCGGAGGTAGGTCTCCGGATCCAGCTCGTTGGGCACGATGGGGGCCTCGTCCTCCCAGGTCTCCCATTCCAGCGGGGCGCTGACCGCCAGGGCGTAGGCCGTGGGGCAGCTCAGGCTGAGGCCGTGCTCCGTGAGATTACCGAACTCCCGGTGGAAGCGGGGATATTCCCGGCAGACCCGGCAGAGGGCCTCGTGGCCGAAGTGCCGCTGCACATGGCAGAGCCCGTCCGGATCCAGCAGGACGCACACGCGGTGTTCGTCCTGGCGCAGGAGGGGCTCGTCCGGTTCTGCGGTTCGGGAGTCCACCTCATCCGTCATCGGGCTTCCGTGAGACGCCCGATGCCACCTTCCCCTCAAGGGGAAGGCTTTGGCGGGAACAATACCGGCCTGCACCCGCGCCCCTGCCGCGCCTTCGAGCTTTTCGTACAGCTTCAGGGTCTCCTCGTCCGGGACGATCTCCCAGCCGGCCCGGCAGCAGCTGTCGGGGCAGGCCTCGGCAGCGCAGGCAAAGGCCCGGAAGCTCTTGGGCGCAAGATGCTTCATCACGGCCTTGCGATGTGCTTGAGCATCTCCACGCAGCGCTCCATGTCCTCCACGGGGATGTACTCATAGCGGCCGTGGTAGTTCTCGCCGCCGGTGCAGAGGTTGGGACAGGGCAGGCCCTCGAAGCTCAGCCGGGCCCCGTCCGTGCCGCCCCGGATGGGGACTGTCACAGGGTTCATCCCGGCGGCCTTCATGGCGGCCTCGGCCCGCTCCACCACGTGCATCACGGGCAGGATCTTTTCCTTCATGTTGTAGTAGCTGTCCTTGATCTGGACGCTGACGGTGCCCTCGCCGTAGCGCTCGTTGAGGTAGGCCGCGATGCTCTGGAAGCGGGCCTTCTTCTGCTCGAACTTGAAGCGGTCGTGGTCCCGGATGATGTAGCGCAGGGTGGCGGATTCCACGTCGCCCTCCATGCCGTGCAGCATGGAGAAGCCCTCGTAGCCCTCGGTGAACTCGGGCCGCTCCTGGCTGGGCAGCATGGTGTGGAAGTCGATGGCCACCTGCATGGCGTTGATCATCCGGCCTTTGGCGCTGCCCGGATGGATGGAGACGCCCCGGAGGGTGACCGTGGCCGCTGCGGCGTTGAAGTTCTCATATTCCAGCTCGCCCAGGGTGCCGCCGTCGGCGGTGTAGGCGAAGTCCGCGCCGAAGCCCTTTACGTCAAAGCGATCCGCGCCCCGGCCGATCTCCTCGTCGGGGGTGAAGCCGAGCCTCAGGGGAACCCGGGGGCCGCCCTCAGCCAGCAGCTGCTCCACAGCGGTAAGGATCTCTGCGATGCCGGCCTTGTCGTCAGCCCCCAGGAGGGTGGTGCCGTCGGTGACGATCAGATGCTTGCCCTCGTTCCATTTCAGACTGGGGAAGTCCTTGACCTTCATCACGACCTTTTCCGCCTCGTTCAGCACCAGGTCGCCGCCCTTGTATTCCACGATCCGGGGCTTGATGTCCTTGCCGGAGCAATCGGGGGCGGTGTCCATGTGGGCGATCAGACCGATCACGGGGCCCTCGACGGTGCCGGGGACGGAGCCGTAGATGTAGCCGTCGGCGTCCATCCGGGCGTCGGCGATGCCGATGGCCTTCATGTCCTCCACGATGCAGGCGCCCAGCAGCTTCTGCTTCTCCGTGGAGGGACAGGTTTCGCTGTTTTCATCGGATTGGGTGTCGAAGGAGACGTACTTGAGAAAGCGTTCGGTGACGTTCATGGTTTTTTCCTCCAAAGTGTATATTTTTTGTTCAGAGTTCAGAGTTCAGGGTTCGGGCGCGTTGCCGTTCAATGCAGCACATGATTGTCAATTAACCATCGCAGGATCGCCTCTGCGCGGCTTTCCAGCTTCGGCAGGTCGTTTTTAGAGAAATAGCGTAATTCCGTGCTTTCTCCGTCGGTGATTTTCAATTCCCCCGAGACGTCCTCCGCCAGAAACAGCGCCACGACGGAATACAGCTCATCCCCGTTCGGATATTTGAAATAGAAATCCCGTCCCGAAAACAGATGCAACAGTGTGAAGGACGCTGCGGTCAAATTGGTTTCCTCTCTCAACTCCCGGGCTGCGGTTTCCTCCAGCGCTTCCCCCAATTCCAACGCGCCGCCGGGAATACCCCAGGTGTTGGTATCGGAACGAAGATTCAGCAGGATTTGATTGTCTTTCAAAACAATGACCGTTGCCCCGGCCGACAGCATGGGCGCGTGACCGATGTGTTTCCGCATTTCGCTGATGTAACTCATTTTCCCTCCGTTATTTTGCATTTTGCACTTTGCATCTTGCATTCCCCGTCCGGGCGGGGTTCGGGGCGTCGAGGGCGCCGCCCCCTACAGTTCAGGGTTCAGCGTCAATTATGCATTATGCATTATGCATTTTGCATTCCCTGTCCGGGCGGGGTTCGGGGCGTCCCCTAAAGGACTTGCTTCGCGGCGGAGGACGCCGCCCCCTACAGGGGGACGTACCCGTACATGCCCCGTACCGATACCTCGCCGGATTGGACGGCCTCTGTGCCGGTTTCGGTTTGGACGATCAGCTCTGCGTCGGGGCCTACATCCAGAGCTTTGCCGATGCGGGGGGGCTGGCCGGGGGCCAGGATCTGGACTTCCCTGCCCAGATTTACACAGGCGGCCCGGTATTCCTCCCGCCAATCCAGGGCGGGCAGGGCCGAGAGCTCCCGGATCATGGCGGCGGCCAGAGCGTTTCGATCCACCCGCGTTCCGGTCTCGGAGCGGAGGGAGCCCACGGTGTCCCGCAGCTCCGGGGGGTAGTCTGCCACGGCCCGGTTGCAGTTGACCCCCACGCCCACCACGGCGTAGCTCACCAGGCCGCTCTCGGCCTCGATGGACAGCTCCGTCAGAATGCCGCAGAGCTTCCGCCCGTTCAGCACCAGGTCGTTGACCCACTTGATTCCGGTCTCCGCGCCGGTGACGGTGCGGATGGCCCGGCGGGTGGCCACGGCGGCCTGGGCCGTCAGGGTCATCAGGGCCTGGGGCGGGCAGGCGGGCCGGAGCAGGACGGAGAGATAGACCCCCGCCCCCGGCGCAGAGTCAAAGCGCCGGCCCAGCCGTCCCCGGCCTCCGGTCTGACATTCGGCAATGGCCACAGTCCCGTGGGGAACGGGAGATGGCGCACACTGTGCGCCGCTACAGGCGGCACGGGATTTCAGATAGTTGTTGGTGGAATCCACCGTGGGCAAAAGCTCGACCGTCCCGGCCCAGGGATGGTCGCCCAGGGCCGTCAGAATGGCAGCCAGATCCAAGCGGTCCGGCTCCGCCACCAGACGGTGGCCCCGGTTGGGAACGGAGTCGATCTCATAGCCCTCTTTTTTCAGCGCGGCCACGGCCTTGGAGACGGCCGCACGGCTCACCCCCAGGCGCCGGCCCAGCTCCGCCCCGGAGACGTAGGCCTCCCGGCGCAGCAGCGCAAGTAGTTCCTGCTTGTCCAATGGCGAACCCTCCCAGGTCTTTTTTTGCGTCTGCCCACGTTCGACGGACTTTGCCCCGCGGACAGGGTATACTGTCCGTGCAGCTTATCCAATTTGACGCGACAGCTTCCCGGACGCAACCACCGCGTCCAAAGGGAATTGCCCTCCCCGCCCGGGAGGGCAATTTTTTATAGGGCAAAGGGAGAAAAGGGCACCACGTCGGCCACGGCCTCCTTGACGGAGATCACGGCGTCGCCCCGGTCAATGTCGATCAGTTCGTATTCGTCGCTGCCCATGCCCAGCTCCTTCATATAGCTGAGCTGGCGCAGGCCGTGGCGGGTCTCGATGCGCTCGGTCAGAGCCTTGTTGTCGGCGGGGTTCAGGGCGTAGACCAGATCCACGCTGGCCTGATCCACCGCAAGGATATCCAGAGAGGCCACCATGCCGATGTTGGGGGTCACCACGGGCTGGGCCCCGGTGCCCTCGCAATCGCAGGAGACGGACATATTCCGCAGCACGTTCAGATAGGCGATATGGCCGGCAAAGTGATCCACCGTGGCCTTGGTGGACTCCGCGATCCGCTCCATGAGCTCGTCCATGGCGATGGACCACATATCGTCGGAGCCCTCCCGCTGGTGGATCATCTTCTTGCCGATGCGGCCGTCGGCCATGCCGATGCCCAGGTTCTTGTTGGAGCCGCCGAAGCCGCCCATGACGTGGCCCTTGAAGTGGGTGAGGGCCAGCAGGGAGTCGTAGCGGGTCACATGGCTGCCCATGGTCATGTGGTCGAACCACTTGCCGCCCTTGACGGGGAGATCCACGGTGCCTTCTTCGTCCATGATGTCCACGGGGCAGAAGGTCCAGCCGTTGACCTTGAGGGTCTCCCGGTGCTTTTCGGTGGTATCCCGGTCGCCCTCGTAGAAGGTGTTGGTCTCCACGATGGCAGCCTCTGGGAGGCAGTCCCCCAGAAATTCCTTGACCCAGGCGCTGGGGATGATGTTGGGGCCGTTCTTCTCTCCGGTGTGGAGCTTGACGGCAACCTTCCCGGTCAGCGGGGCGCTGATCCGGGCATAGAGCTTTTTCAGCCCTGCGGGGGAAAGCTCGCGGGTGAAGTAGACCTGTGCTTTTTTCATGGCGTAGCCTCCTTTACGATGGTTCACGGTTTATGGCTTATGGCTTATGGTTCAGAGTTCGTAGGGACGGCACTCTGCCGTCCGCCTGCTGCAATTGCCTCTCGTGCCGCGACCGCTAATTGGTCGCAGCGGTTGTTCTTCGGGTTGTCGGCGTGGCCCTTGACCCAGTGGCAGCTGACGCTGTGCTTGTCGCAGAGCTCCAGCAGCCGGGCCCAGAGCTCGGGGTTCAGGGCGGGCTTCTTGTCGGGCTTGATCCAGCCCCGGGCCTGCCAGCCCTTGGCCCAGCCCAGGGTCAGGGCATCGATGACGTATTTGGAATCCGACCACAGCTCCACGGTGCAGGGCTCCTTGAGCTGCTCCAGGGCCCGGATCACGGCGGTGAGCTCCATACGGTTGTTGGTGGTCTGGGCCTCGGCCCCGGAGAGCTCCTTCTCATGGCCCCGGTATTCCAGGATCGCTCCCCAGCCTCCCGGCCCGGGATTCCCGCTGCAGGCCCCGTCGGTGTAGATGGTGACAGTTTTCATGCTTGTTCCCTTCTGACGCTTTTTCCCCATTATACCACAGCTTCGCCGCCGGGACAAGTTGAAAGTTTAAAGTTGAAAGTTGAAAATGAACGCACTTTCAAAAAACTTTCAACTTTAAATTCTCAACTTTCAATTCTCAACTCCTTCTACGGGCATTCCAGCAGCTCCGCCACATAGCGGGCCAGGTACGGCATCGCCGCCACCGCTTCGGGGAGGGTGTTCTCCGTGGAGCCCACCTCCACGATCAGAGAGCCGCCGGTCAGATCCCCGTTGAAGCGCTGGGCCCGGAAGGAGATCCGCTTGAACAGCTCGGGGGTCTCCCGGTTCGCCAGAGCCTGGAGCTTCAGGCCGCAGGAGAGGTTGTCCGCCCAGTTGGGATGGTACAGGCCGCCCTCGTCGGTGCCGATCACCAGCATCAGCGGAGCCAGGGTCTGGCCCTCCAGCTCCACCGTCTCCCGGACAGGCTTTTCCAGGGCGTCCCGGTGCAGATCCAGCACCATGACGATGGAGGGATACCGTTCCAGATAGGCCTTGATCTTGCTCCTGGCCACGGCGTAGGAGCTGTTGTAGTCCGGATAGTCGTTGTAGGTTCGGTCGTGGATCACCTCCACCCCCAGCCTCGCCAGCGCCTCCGCCAGAGCGTCCCCCACCGCCACCACGTTATTGTTCATGTCCAGGGTACGGTAGTTGGCGCTGGGAAGGTAAGTATGTCCGTCGCATTCGGTGTAGGATTCACAGCTGTGGCTGTGGATGATCAGCACCTTCGGCCCCGGCTCCTTCGGCCAGTCCAGAGGCCGCAGCAGCAGCTCGGCCTTGTCCACCTCGTAGGTACAGTCCCCCCGGAAGTCGATTTCTTCGGCCTCCTCCGGGGTGAAGGGGGCGATCTCGGGGGCGGGTGGATCCTCCGAACCAGGATGTAGGGACGAGCATTGCTTGTCCGCATTGTCGGGGCCTGGTTGCTTGTCGGGGGGCGAGCACTGCTCGTCCCTACGGGCTGCGGCGTCGATGTCCTGCCGGGGTTCAGGGGACGAGCACTGCTCGCCCCTACGGGCTGCGTTGTCGGTGCTTTCGATGGGGGACGCTTCCGTTGTCCGCATTCCCGTTTCCAGGAATACCACGCCTCGGAGCAGCTCGCTGCGGCTCAGAAGCTCCCTTGCCTCCCTCCGGGCGGCCTCCCGCAGATCGGGAGCGCAGAGCAGCCGCAGGCAGAGGGCCGCACCCAGCAGGC
This sequence comes from Oscillospiraceae bacterium, assembly GCA_016292255.1. Taxonomy (GTDB): domain Bacteria; phylum Bacillota; class Clostridia; order Oscillospirales; family Oscillospiraceae; genus JAFRPC01. The sequence goes on along the minus strand of JAEEZZ010000033.1, from coordinate 20,746 downwards.
AGATGTAAAACCGAATTCGCGTTTTCTTACGGTACAGTATCGGATACATGAAAATCCCTCCCAGACCATTGTATGGCCCGGAAGGGAGCTTTATACCGTTTTGCAGGAAAAACCGTTTGCGGAGCGGATCCGGCAGCTTTTTAGCCCTTGGGCAGCAGATCCGCCAGGCTCACGTTGTTCAGATAATCCGCCACGATCTGCTCCAGCTTCTCCCACACGGGGAGGGTGGGGCAGGGGTGCTCGCAGGGGGAGTTGCCCGCCTCCAGGCAGGCCACGGGGGCCAGACTGCCCTCGGTGAGCCGGAGGATCTCCCCCAGGGAGTAGTCCTCGGGCCGACGGCAGAGCCGATAGCCGCCGCCCTTGCCGTGCTGGCCCTCCACCAGGCCGCCCTTGGAGAGGGTGGTCATGATGGCCTCCAGGTACTTCTGGGACAGGCCCTGATGGGCCGCGATCTCCTTCAGCGGCACGGCCTGCTCCGAGCCCTGCTCCGCCAGCTCCGACATCACCCGCAGGGCATAGCGCCCCCGGCTTGAAATCATCGCCGCCATCGCTTACACGCCGCAGTGCTCACAGTCGTGGCCGGCGGGGAACTGGCTCTCGTCGTAGGCGATGCCGTGGCGGTCGTAGTAGTCCTTCATGGCGGCCTTGATGGCCTCCTCCGCCAGGACGGAGCAGTGCAGCTTGTGGGCGGGCAGACCGTCCAGGGCCTCGGTGACCGCCTGGTTGGTGAGCTTGAGGGCCTCGGACACGGGCTTGCCCTTGATCATCTCGGTGGCCATGGAGCTGGAGGCGATGGCGCTGCCGCAGCCGAAGGTCTCAAACTTCACGTCGTCGATGGTGTCGTCCTTGATTTTCAGATAGATCTTCATGATGTCGCCGCACTTGGCGTTGCCCACCTCGCCCACACCGTCGGCGTTCTCGATGACGCCCACGTTGCGGGGATTGCGGAAATGATCCATGACTTTTTCAGAATAGAGTGCCATTGTTATTCTCCTTTTTTCAGCGTGTCATCCTGAGCGGAGCGAAGGATCCGCTCTCTCATCGGTATCGGGTTCAATCGATCACAAATTGTCTTTTCCCTGCCATCAGATCCCGCCAGACGGGGCTCATGGCGCGCAGCTGCTCCACCACGTCCTTCACGGCGGCGATGATGGCGTCCACGTCGGCCTGGGTGGTCTCCTTGGCGTCCAGGGTCAGACGCAGGGAGCCGTGGGCCACCTCATGGGGCCGGCCGATGGCCAGCAGCACGTGGCTGGGATCCAGGGAGCCGGAGGTACAGGCGGAGCCGGAGGAGGCGCAAACGCCCTTGTCGTCCAGCAGCAGAAGCAGGCTCTCGCCCTCGATGCCCTCGAAGCAGAAGCTCACGTTGCCGGGCAGCCGGTGGGTCAGATCGCCGTTCACCGCCCCGTGGGGGATCTCCTGCAGACCGGCGATGAGCCGATCCCGCAGAGCCGACAGCTTCGGCATGGCCTGAGGCAGCTCCGCCACGGCCTCCTCCAAAGCGGCGGTCATGCCCATGATGCCGGGCAGATTCTCGGTGCCGGCACGCTTGCCCCGCTCCTGGGCGCCGCCCTCGATGAGGTTGGAGAGGATGATGCCCTTCTTGGCATAGAGCACGCCCACGCCCTTGGGGCCGTGGAACTTATGGGCGGAGAGGGAGAGCATATCAATGTTGTCTTCCTGCACGTTGACGGGGATGTGGCCCACGGCCTGCACCGCGTCGGTGTGGAACAGGACGCCCGCCTTACGGCAGACTGCGCCGATCTCCCGGATGGGCTGGATGGTGCCAATCTCGTTGTTGGCGTACATGATGGTCACCAGGCAGGTCTCGGGGGTGATGGCCGCCTCCACCTGCTCGGGAGTCACCAGGCCGTTTTCGTGGACGTCCAGATAGGTGACGGTGAAGCCTTCTTTTTCCAGCTTCTTAAGGGTGTGGAGCACGGCGTGGTGCTCAAAGGCGGTGGAAATGATGTGGGTCTTGTTCTTCCGCTTGCCCAGGATGGCAGCGGAGCGGATGGCCTGGTTGTCGGCCTCGGAGCCGCCGGAGGTGAAGGTGATCTCCCGGGCGTTGGCCGCGCCAAGGACCTTGGCCACGCGGGTGCGGGCGTCGGTCAGCGCCTCCATGGCAGCCTGTCCGACAGAGTGCAGGCTGGAGGGGTTGCCGTAAATCTTGTCCATATAGGGCAGCATGGCCTGGATGGCGGTCTGGCTCATCCGGGTGGTTGCCGCGTTGTCTGCGTAAATGGTGGTCATGGGGTGCCTCCTTTGTTGTATCTGCCGGTATCATAACACATACTTACCTACTATGTCAATAGGTAAAAATGAAAAAGCGAAGCAAAAACCCTGTGACCGGAAAATGTCGCGCCATTTTCCGGTCACAGGGTAAGAACCGCTACAGTTTCGATGCCATAGCGTGCAAAGGCGGCCACGGCGGCCCGGTCGATGCGCTCCCCGGGCATGAGGATGGGGACGGCGGGGGGACAGCTCACCCCGGGCCGGGCCAGCACCCGTCCCAGGCTCTCCCCCGCGAGGACGGTCTCCGCCGGGGCCAGCATGGCTGTGCGGATGGAGCAGACGGGTTTCGGCAATTCCCGTAGGGGCGGCCATTGGCCGCCAGCCTCCCGGGAAGGGCGGGCCCGTAGGGAGGCATCCCCGGATGCCTCCTGCCGCCGCATCGCGGCGGCGTCATTGCCGGAGGCAATGACAGGAGCGATCTGGGGATCGCTCCCTACGGCGGGGTCCACCTCATCCGCCCCAGTGTGCTCACTGGGGCACCTTCCCCTCAAGGGGAAGGCTTTCAGCGCGGCCTCCAGCCGGGACAGCTCTGCGTTGGTGTTTTGGGGCGAGAGCATGAAGACGATGTAATCCGGGTCGGCGAATTCGCAGTAGATCCCCCGGCGCTCCAGGGCGGCGGCAAGCTGCAAACCGCTTCCCGGCCTGTCATCCTGAGCGGAGCGAAGCGGAGTCGAAGGATCCGTTCCTCTTTCCAACGGGACCGCGGGGGGTACGGATTCTTCGCTGCGCCGCGAAGCAAGTCCTTTAGGGCGCTCAGAATGACAGCAAAGCGTCAGTTTCAGGGGCTCGTCGCCTACCGGGGTCCAGCCGGCGGCACGGAGCCGGGATCTCAGGGCCTCGACCTTGGGGAGGAATGCCGCCAGCCGCTCCGGCAGCTGCTCCAGATAGGGATTTGCCAGATCCAGCGACTGCAGGATCAGATAGGACGGAGACGTAGACCCGAACAGCGCCAGGGCGTCACGGACGGCAGCGGCATCGCACACCACCTCATCCGTCATCCGGCTTGCGGGGAACGCCGGATGACACCTTCCCCTCAAGGGGAAGGCTTTTTTCGAGACGTGGAGATACGCCCCGCCGGTGAGTACAGGCAGGGTCTTGTGGGCGGAGTCGCAGCAGAGGTCGGCCCCCAGATCCATGGGGTGCCGGGAGGGGTTCAGAAAGCGCAGATAGGCCCCGTGGGCGTTGTCCACCAGCAGCAGGGCCCCGTGGGCGTGGCAGACCTGGGCCAGGGGCCGGAGATCCGGCAGGAAGCCCAGATAGTCCGGGCAGGTGAGGTAGACCGCAGAGGCCCCGGTTTCCGTCAGCGCCGCGTCCAGCTCCGCGGGGCTGGGCTGGGCTGAGAGATAGGAGCCCCCGGCAGAGGGCAGCCACACCACGTCCAGATCCAGCAGGGCCGCGGCGGAAAGGAAGGTCTTGTGGACGTTTCGGGCGGCCAGAATGCGGAAACGGCCCCCATTTTTCGTAGGGGACGGCGTCCTCGACGTCCCGCAGCTTCCGAAAACTGATACGTTCGGGGCGTCGTGGACGCCGCCCCCTACAGATTGGAGCTGCATTGCCAGCTGCAGCATCGCCCGGATGCAGTGGGAGGAGCCCTCGGTGGAGTAGAACGTGGGGCAGCCAAAGAGGGCGGAGGCGTTGGCCTCGCTCTCGGCGATGATCCCGTCGGCCTCGTAGAGGGAGTCCGCGCCGGGGATCTCCGTCAGATCCGATTCCTCGCAGCCCAAGGGCCCCCGCCCCTTGTGGCCCGGCATATGGAACCGGACGGGACGGAGGTCCTTGTAGCGTGTTACGAAGTCATAGATCGGGGTTTTCATGGAATGCATAATTCATAATGCATAATGCATAATTGAGTTCTGCGTACAACTTTCAACTTTCAATTATCAACTTTCAACTGCCTTGCCGCTGCCAGCATCAGGGCGCACTCCATGCGCTTGCGGAACAGATCACAGCCGTACTGATACGTGCCCGTGATCTTCCCGGTGGCGTGGTAGGCGTTGGCGGCACAGCCGCCGGAGCAGTAGAGCCGGGCCCAGCAGTCCCGGCATTCCGGGCGGGCGTAGACGTTGCAGGCGGCGAACTGATCCTGGATCTGATGATTGGTCACGCCGGTCCAGATGTCCCCCAGCTTGAACTTCTCCTCCCCCACGAACTGGTGGCAGGGGTAGAGGTCGCCCCAGGGGGTGACTGCCATGTACTCCGTGCCGGAGCCGCAGCCGGAGATGCGCTTATAGATGCAGGGGCCGCCGGTGAGGTCGATCATGTAGTGGTAGAAGGTGAAGGGTCTGCCCTCCTTGTCCCGCTCCAGCATCAGCTTTGCCAGCTCCTCATACTGCTGCATGACGATGGGCTTGTCCGCCTCCGTCAGAGCGGAGGGGTCGTCCGGGGCGCAGACCACCGGCTCCATGCTCAGCTCTGTGAAGCCCAGATCCAGCATGGTCTGAATGTCTTTCAAAAAGTCCGGGTTGGCGTGGGTGAAGGTGCCCCGCATATAGTAGCCCTTGCCGCCCCGGGCCTCCACGAAGCGCTGGAACTTGGGCACGATCCGCTCCCAGCTGCCCTTTCCGGCGTAGTCCACCCGGAAGCGGTCGTGGATCTCCTTGCGGCCGTCCAGAGAAAGCACCACGTTGTGGCACTCCCGGTTGGCAAAGTCGATCACGTCCTCGTCCACCAGCATACCGTTGGTGGTGAGGGTGAAGCGGAAGTGCTTGCCCGCGGCCTGCTCGATGGAGCGGGCGTAGGCTACCAGATCCTTGACCACCTGGAAGTTCATCAGCGGCTCGCCGCCGAAGAAGTCCACCTCTAAGTTTTTCCGGGTGCCGGAGTGCTCCACCAGGAAGTCCAGGGCTCGCTTGCCGACTTCAAAGGACATCAGCGCCCGGTCGCCGTGGTACTTGCCCTGGCTGGCGAAGCAGTAGGAGCAGTTGAGGTTGCAGGTGTGGGCCACGTGGAGGCAGAGGGCCTTGATGACGCCGGAGGTCTTGGCCTTGAGCTTGCCTGCCATGGGCTCGTAGTTGTCCGGAGTGAAGAGCTTGCCCGCGTCCTTCAGGGCGGTGAGCTGGTCGTAGGCCCCGTTCAGCTCCTCCGGGTTCGTCTGATCGGCGTATTGGGCCGCCAGTCGGGCGATCAGGGCCTCCCGGTCCTCCGTCTCGTAGCCCGCGATCATATCGTAGGCGATCTCGTCCACCAAGTGGATGGAGCCGGAGCACACATCCAGGACGATGTTGTAGCCGTTTAATTTGTACTGATGGATCATAGGGTCACTCCTGTATCGGGGCAAGGGTCGATGTGGACATCGACCCTTACTCGTATTCAGACAAAACGCCGCCTCTGGGGCGGCGTTTTGTCTGAGATAAACTGTCTATTACTTGTTCTCGTTCTCGCAGTTCTGGTTGGCAATGCCGCAGCTGGTCTTGCAAGCGGACTGGCAAGAGGTCTGGCATTCGCCGCAGCCGCCGTTCTTGGCGCTCTCGCAGAGGTTGCGGGTCTGAAGGGTGGTGATCTGGATCATGGGATAGCCTCCAATTATTTGAATTTTACTGTGGAATTATAGCACGCCGCGGCAGGAAAGTCAAGGTTTTCTCAAAATCAAATAACAAAACCGTTGCAGTCGTGGCGCGATTCGTGTATAATACTCCCGAAAGACTGAACACCCTCCGGGGTTTCCCGGTGCAAGATCGGAGGTTGCCATGAACGATCAAATCCTGCCCGCTCCGTTCCAGGATCCGGCGCAGCCGGCGCAGACCGTGGATCACGCCCAATTCCGCCGTCCCACGGCGGGGAAAACGCCGGAGGAGCCCTCCCGGCCCGAACAGGCCCCCACGCCCTCCCGCGTGCCCGGCGGCAGCGCTCCGCTGCTGTCGGTGCTGCCCACCGCGTTCTCTGTGGAGGAGCCGGAGAAGGCCGCCATGTCCCTCGAGCCGGGCGCGGAGGAGCCCACCGACGCCCCCGATCAGACGGAGGAATCCCCTGCACCGGCCCAGAAGAAACGCCTGCTTCCCCAGGTCCGGTGGACGCTGCCCCGGATCCTGGGCGTTGCGGTAGGGCTGATCCTGGCCATCATCCTTCTGGATCAGATCCTGATGCCCTATCTGCGTTATCAAAAGGCCCTGCGCCGGGAGGAGGAGGGCGATTACCAACAGGCTGTTGCCATCTATAAAAGCATGGACGGCTATCGGGACAGCGCCATGCGCGCTGAGGCCCTGGAGCTGGACGAGATCCGGGCCATGATGAACCGGGGAGAGTACCAGCAGGCGCTGGACGCCCTGGAGCGCCGGCCATCCACCTCCCCGCTGATCGCCGACTGCCTCTACGCCCTGGGCGTTCTGGCCTACAACGACGGCGACGCGGAAAAGGGCCTGGAATATGTAGACCAGCTGCGGGAGCGCTTCCCGAAATACGACAAGAAGGCCCTGGAGCAGTACTGCTGCTTCACTCTGGGCAATCAGTACGCCTCCAAAGCGATGGCGGACGGCACCCGGAACGGGGCAAGGGAAAGCTATGAGGAAGCGATCCGCTATTACACCAGAGCCGCGTCCTACGCGGATTCCAAGGATCGGATCAAGGCCTGTCAGTATTGGCTCGCCACCATCTACGCGGACGAATGGAGGCTGGAGGAGGCCGTCGATCTGCTTTACGGGCTGCGGAATTTCCGGGATTCCGACCAGCTGCGGATGGGCCTGATGTACGATTACGTCCTCAGTCACCTGGACAGCACCGACGACCAGACCCTGCGGGACTATCTGCGGGAATTGGTCTCCGCCGGCTATTCCGACGCCGCCCAGCTTCAGTCTCTGATCAACGGCAGCGCCTACACCCTGGAGCTTACCGCCGGTACGGACAACGCGCCGCTCCAGAGCGAGGTCACAGACCTGTCCGAGGTTTCGATCCGCTATGAGATGCAGGCAAAGGACGGCGAGGCGGCCCTGCAGATCCATGTGACCTGCACGCTGCCGAACGGCTCGATATACACGGCGTATCTGAACGACGACGGCAGCAGCGCCGGACTGATCGGGTTGGAACAGCTCTTCCCCCTCTCCTGCAGCAAAAGCGGTACGGTGCAGCTTCAGTTTTCCGTGCCCTCCTACGGCATGATGCTGTGTACGCTGTACTTTGAATACGCGGCCCCGTCGGGTACGGGAGGTTGACGCCGTGGGTTTGGATTTTGCGCCCATGGAGGGCGTCACAAGCAGAGACTTCCGGGAGATCCACGCGGCCTGTTTCCCCGGGGTGGATCGCTATTGGATCCCCTTCCTCTCCCCCACCGCCTCCCATCAGCTCACGGCGCGTCAGCTCCGGGAGTTGGAGCCCGGGCCGCTGGGCTTTGACCGGCTGGTGCCCCAGATCCTGACCAAGGACGCAGCGGACTTCCGCTGGGCCGCAGAGGCCATCGGGGCGCTGGGCTACCGGGAGGTCAATCTGAACCTCGGCTGCCCCTCCGGCACCGTGGTGAGCAAGGGAAAGGGGGCCGGGCTGCTCCGGGATCCCGCCGCTCTGGATCGCTTTCTGGAAGCGATCTTCACCAACGCCCCGCTGCCCATCTCGGTCAAGACCCGGATCGGGGTCAACGATCCGGCGGAATGGGAGGCCCTGCTGCCCATCCTGGCCCGGTATCCCATCTCGGAGCTGACCGTCCACCCCCGGACGCGCCGGGAATTCTACAAGGGCGGCATCCACGCCGACGCCTTCCGCCGGGCTGCGGCGCTGCTCCCCTGTCCCCTGCGCTTCAACGGGAACCTTTTCACCGGCGCCGACGTCCAACGGACGCAGGCGGAATATCCGGGTCTGGCCGGGCTGATGCTCGGCCGCGGTCTGCTGGCGGATCCTGCGCTGATCACCCGCTGCAAGGGCGGGACGCGCCGCCGGGAGGCGCTGATCGCCTTCCACGAGGAGCTGGCCGCCCGCTACCTGTGCTATATGCACCCGGACGGGGCCGTGCTGCCCAAGTTCAAGGAGCTGTGGCTCTACCTGTCCCTGCTGCTGCCGGACGAGCGCGCCTGGAAGCGGCTGCGGAAATGCACCCGCTGGGCCGATTTCCACCCGCTGGCCCTGGGGCTGCTCCAAAACGAGGCGCTGCTGGAGGAGGCGGCGTTTTCCAGGCTGGACTGATCGCTTTTTGCAGTTTTTGATAAAACCGGCCCGCCCGTTTTGCAGTTTTTGTTATGGTCTGTGGGGGCAAAAGTGTGTATACTGTTTACAAGACAGTGCTTCCCCCCGCATCTGTCATTTTATTGTGACTATAAGGAGAAAGAGAAATGAACGAAAACAAGGATCCCATTTTTGAGCCTGTCGAGGGCCGGGATCCGGCCCTCGATGCTGCGCCCGTCAAAAAGCCGCTGGGCAGCAGCTATTCCGGTCCCGCGTGGCAGAACGGCGCAGACAGCGCTTCCTATCCCGCGTCCTGCTCCTATGCCGAGGATTTGGCCCCGGACGTCCTCGTCGCCGAAAAGCCCGGGAAGAAAAAGGCCCTGTTCATCGGCCTGGGCTGTCTGCTTCTGGCGCTGCTGGCTGCAGGCGGCTGGTGGCTGCTGAACCATCTGCGTCCCGACCCGCTCAAGGATCTCAAGCTGGCCGCCGGCAAGAGCCTGGATTCCTATCTGGACTACATCAAGGATCTGCCCAATCTGCACAAGTACACGGAGAATCTCAGAAACTTCGTCCAGTCCGACAACAAGCACATCGATCTGAACCTTTCGCTGGAGGGCGTGGAGCAGAGCTCTGACTTTGCGCTCCAGCTGAGCGTGGATCGGGACGACAGCGCCAAGAAGACCCTTATGCACGGCAGATACACCGGCAACGGCGCCACGTTCCCCGTGGATCTCTATTTCGACCGGGAGCAGCTTCAGCTTGGCTCCTCCACCCTGCTGAACGCAGGGGAAGCCCTGGCGATCCCCACCAAGGATCTGGGAAAGAAGTGGAACGAATCCGACCTTTCAAAGCTTGCCAACACGAAGATGCCCGAGGATCTCTCCCTGAGCTTCCTTGCGGAAGGGCTGACGGAGCGGAGTATGCGGGAAGCCTTCGGCAGCGATTGGAGCAATTTCGTGCGCTCCGTTTCCTACCGGAAGGCCACGGAAGCGGACGGGCCGAGTTATTTCACCGGCAGCGGCGAGATCTACGTGCTGAGCTGGGATCAGGAGCTGCTGTCCAAGCTGGGAAGCCAGGCGCAGAGCATCGTGAGCACCTTCAGCCAGCACCCGCAGACGGAAAAGCTCCTCCCTGCCTCGGTGGTCGTCCTCCTCAATGAGATGGGCCAGACCATGGAGGCCCCCAAGTTCCTGATCTCCGACGGGATGCTCACCGGCATCCTGCTCCAGGAGAAGACCGCGTCGGCGGACAAGGGGATCATTCGGATGGAGCTGGTGGGCGAGGAAAATCCCTGGGCCTGCATTGCGATCGACGTCTGCCGCTGGAATTCCGCCGCGCAGGAGCTGGAGACGGAGCAGAAGGTGGCCTACACCATGACCATCGCGGACGGCGAGATGCGGGCAAAGCTCACCCGGACTGACGCCGACGGCAGCGAAACGGCAGGCATGGAAACCGTCTACCACGACAACGACGGCAGCTATTCCTTCTCTGGCAACGGAGACTTCACCACGGTCCACGTGGGCGACACCATGCTGACGGACGCCGAGGTCCCCGATCTGACGGAATCCTTCCTGAACAGCATGAGCTGCCGCATGGTCCCCACGGACGGCGGCGTACAGATCGAGGAGTGCTTCGATCTGGGCGCTTCCACCGGCAGCTCCGTCATCCCCCTCAGCGGAAACATAAAGCTCACCGCTACCCTCAGCACCGGGACGAATTCCGTCCGGCCCCTGTCCAAGGAGCCCACCAATCTGCTTGAGCTTGACCAGACCAGCCTGGGCGCTCTCGTCATGCGGATCTACAGAAAGATCGGCGGGAACACGAGCTTTGGCTTCAACTGAAAAAGCGCGATACGAAAAAGGAACCTGCCCGGTGCAGGTTCCTTTTTTTGCTCGTATTGCCTTCTACGCGGCGGGCCGAATCGCCGCAAGGTCGTTCCGGTAGAGTCTGCGGAAGCAGATCAGGCTGACGGCCAGCGACATGAACTCCGCGATGACGAAGGACCACCAGACCGCATCCAGCTCGTGGGTCACCAGCGCCAGGATGGCCGCCGCCGGAAGCAGGGCCACCAGCTGCCGCATCAGCGACACCAGCATACTGTAGAAGCCCCGGCCGGCGGATTGGAACAGCGTCCCGATGGCGATGCACACCGCGGCGATGGGAAAGTGGATGGAGATGGTGCGGAAGGCCTTGATCCCGGCCTCGGAAATGACGCCGTTTTCGTCGAAAATCGAGACGATCTGCCGGGGGAAGATCTGGAAGCAGAGCAGGCCCAGGGTCATGACGCACACGCAGACCGCAACCGTCCGCTTCCAGGCGGACATGAGCCTGTGGTAGTTCCGGGCGCCGAAGTTGTAGGCGATGATGGACATGGACGCGTTGGTGATGCCGAACATGGGCATGAAGATGATGGACTGCATCTTGTAGTAGATGTTCATGATGGCCACGCCCATACCGTCGGTGAGGAAGTTGGAGAGCACGAAGTTCATGCCGGAGTTCATCACCGAGCCGATCCCCTGCATGATGATGGAGGGCAGGCCCACCCGGTAGATTTCCCGGATGGAATGCCGGTTGGGACGGAAGCCCCGGAAGGAGACCTTCACCTCATGCTCTCCGCGGATCACCAGCAGCATGGCGATCACCATACCGACCCACTGGCCGAGCACCGTGGCGATGGCCGCACCAGCCACGCCCAGCTTGGGGAAACCGAGATAGCCGAAGATGAACAGGGGGTCAAAGACAATGTTCGTTACCGCGCCGGCAATCTGCGCCACCATGGAGAGGTTGGTCTTGCCCATGGACTGCAGGATGCGGTCAAAGCCGAGGTGGAGGAACAGGCCCATGCCGAAAACCATGCAGATCCGCAGATAGCTCATGCAAAGGGGGTAGAGCTGATCGTCCACCTTGAACAGTCGGAAAAAGGGCCCGATCAGGGTGAGCCCCAGAACCAGAAAGACCAGGGCGGAGACGAATTCCAGAAACAGGCCGTTGGAGGCCGCGGAATTGGCCTCCTCGAAGCGCTTTTCCCCCAGCCTTCTGGACATGAGCGAGTTCATGCCCACCGCAGTACCCACGCCCACCGAGATCATCAGCAGCTGGATGGGAAAGGCCAGGCCCACCGCGTTCAGCGCGTTGTTGACGCCTGCGGCGGAGGTCACGCCCTCGATCCGGGCCACGAAAATGCTGTCCACCACGTTGTACAGGGCCTGGATCAGCATGGAGATCACCATGGGCAGGGACATATTGAACAGCAGCCTGCCCACGGGCATCACGCCCATTTTGTTCTCTTTGTATGCCTTTTCCATCAGTGCTGCGCCGTCAACTTTTCATTGGCCTTTTTCATGAATTTCTCATACTGGATCACGAAGCGCTCATGGGTGCCCTCGCCCACCAGGCCGAAGTCGTCGTAGACCTTCACGTCGAACACCAGGCGTCTGCGATCCACCAGGGTCAGCTCGGTCTCGCAGCGGACCTTCAGACCGATGGGGGTAGCCGCCAGATGGCGGACGTTCAGCTCCGTGCCCACGGTCCCCTCGCCGGGCTGCAGCTCCGAGACCACGCTCCGCCAGCAGGTCTCCTCGATCAGCGCGATCATGGCGGGGGTCGCAAACACGTCCAGCTCTCCGCTGCCCAGCGCTCCGGCGCACTTGTCCTTCGTAACAGTCAGTTCCTGCTTTCCTTTGATTCCGATTTCCAGCATGGTAATTCTCCTTTGTTTGTATTGGGGCGGATCGTTCTGTCGTCTGCCCGCGTCGTAAATTTGATTATAGCACGCACCCGGCGGCAATGCAAGCACAAAGCGCGGCAGGCGCGGCGATCCAAAGGCGCGGCGATCCTCCCGCTCAGCTTCCCGTGGATTCGTAGCGGCGCTCACAGCGGGTCCAGATCCACAGGGCCAGGGCAAAGAAGACGGCGGCAGCGCCGATGATGGCAAGGCTGAGCAGCCAGGGGTCGTGGGCGCCGGTGAGCAGGGTGTCCACCGGCAGGGAAATAAACAGGCCGAAGGGCAGCACGAAAATCAGCAGCGTCCGGATGAAAAACGGGTAGATGGCCAGGGGGTATTTCGCGTAGTTGGAAAAGTTGTAGATGATCTGCAGCAGCGGCCCGCTGCGCTTGAAGATAAAGGCCAGGGCCGCGATGGCCACCTTGAGGGAGGTGATGATCACCGCGCCGAAGACCGCGCCCACGCACAGCACCACCAGCGCGCCCACGGTAAGGCTGACCGTGAGCTGCCCGGCGCAGACCGCGATCAGCGCCACGCCCAGGATCATCTCGCCGAAGCCCTCCGGCTGGAAGGTCTCCGCAAAGATCTGGAATATGACGGGCACCGGACGCAGGAAGTGCATATCCATATCCCCGTCCTTGACCCGGCGGTAGGCCACAAGCCAGAATTCGTCGCTGAACAGGTGATCCAGGGAGATGGGCAGCATGGAGAAGCCGTAGAAGAAGCCCACCTCAGCCAGGGTATAGCCCGCCAGGGCAGGGATGGCCTGGAGGATGAAATACACCGCGGCCAGGGAACAGAGGTTGGAGAAGAAAAACGAGAACAGCGCCACGACGGTGTCCTTCTTGTATTCCAGGCGGGAGATCATGCTGCGCTTGATACAGGTGAAATACAGATGTACGTACCGCATATCAGCCTCCCTGCACCGTGACCTTGCGGACGGCGTGGGAAAACAGGAGCTTGGCCAGCAGCTCCAGCACCACGATCCAGACCGCCGACAGCGCCACACAGCGAAGCGACGCGGCAAGGTCGTATTTCATCATCAGGATCAAAATCGGGTTCTGGCTCATGCCCGCGAAGGGCATCCAGCTCACCAGCTCCCGCAGCCCCGCCGGGAAGAAGGCCAGGGGCAGCAGGGTGCCGGAGAGGAAGGAGATCAGCGTAACCTTGAGGGAATTCAAGCCCCAGCCGGAGGAGGTGTAAAAACACAGCACGCCGAAGATATAGGAGATGGCGTCGTTGAGCAGCGCCGCGCAGAGCCCCGCCAGCAGGAACAGCCCCAGATGGGCAAAGAAGGCCGGGAAGCTCAGCTCCGGCAGAAAACCGAGGCTGCCCAGGGTCACCAGCGCCGCGGTGTAGAACGGCAGGCCGAACATCACCGTCATGGTGAGCAGGCTGCCCAGGCAGGTGGCGGAGAATTTCCCGCGGTAGCTGATGGGCTTGATCAGATAGTTGCCGATGGTGCCCTTCTTGATGTCGGTGTTGATGTTCCAGAGCGTGTCGTTGTTGAAGGTGACGAAGTTGAAGATGGTCGTCAGCACCACGTAGGAGATCATTTCCCGGTAGCTGAAGCCGTGGATCTGCGCGTCCATGCCCCCCGCGCCGGAACGGTACACCGCCAGCCACAGGAAGACCAGGCAGGCCACCTCGCAGACCGTGATCCCTGCCCAGATCAGAATATTGAACCGGTAGGCCATGGTGTCGATGGCCCCGGCCCGGAGGAAGGGCTTATACTTTTTCAGCATCGTTCTTCCCTCCGTTATTGCGGGCCGCGTCGGCCCGGGAATCCGCCGCCTCCTGCTGCGCCAGGATCGTCTTGACCACGTCGCCGACGGAGATCTCTGCGATTTTCATGTCCATGGCCCGCAGATCCCGGAAGGCGTATTGGATTACCTGCTCCAGCGGAAGCCTGTCCGCGTCGAAGCGCAGGATCAGACGCCCGTCCTCCCGGGAAACGGCAAGCTCCGGCGAGAGGGCCGACGCGGTCTCCGCCCGGACGTCCGCCGGGACGGTCAGCGTCAGCGTCTTGAGATTGCCGAAGCGGTTTTTGAGCCTGTTGAGGGGGCCGTCGTAGAGGATCGTCCCCTTCTCCAGCAGGATGATGCGGGAGCAGAGATCCTCGATGTCGGTCATGTCGTGGGTCGTGAGGACCACGGTGGTGCCGTAGGTCTTGTTCAGCGCGTGGATCGCAAGCCGGATCTTCTCCTTCACCAGCACGTCCATGCCAATGGTGGGCTCATCCAGAAACAGAATGCGGGGATTGTGGAGCATGGACGCGGCAAGATCCGCCCGCATCCGCTCCCCCAGGGAGAGGGTACGCACCGGCTGGGAGAGGAAGCGGGTGATGTCCAGCACCTCGCCCAGGAAGGCCATGCGCTCGGCGTAGTCCCCGTCGGAGACCTGGTAGATCTCCTTGAGCACCTTGAAAGACTCGATCAGCGGAATGTCCCACCAGAGCTGAGTCTTCTGGCCGAAGACGACGCCGATGCGCTGCGCCACCTGCCGCCGTTTCCGATAGGGCTCCGCCCCGTCGATCAGGACGCTGCCGGAGCTGGGCGTGAGGATGCCGCACATCATTTTGATGGTGGTGGATTTCCCTGCGCCGTTGGCGCCGATGTATCCCACGATCTCCCCGTCGGGAACAGAGAAGCTGATCCCGTCCACCGCCCGCAGCTCCTCATACTGCCGGGAAAACAGGGTTTTCACCATCCCGGACAGGCCGTTTCCCCGGATCGGCTTCCGGAATACCTTGGTCAATTCATTTACTTCGATCATGGGCGCAGCGCCCCCTTTCCGCATTCGTTTGGTTTTTTGCGTTTTCTCCGTTTTTCCCGTCAGTATAGCGCAAAACCGCGCTGTTTGCAATCCCCTTCTGCGATAAAAACCGGAAAACACGCAAAAAACAGCGGTCATAACCTGAATCCGTTATGACTGCCGATGATGGAAGGGTATTCGCCTCCAAAACTGCGCACAGCGCAATATCACTCGCCGAAGGCGAATATCACTGAAAAAGCAGCCCTTCGGCTGCTTTTTCTGGAAGGGTCGTGCAAAAAAGATGCCGGAATACCGTTCGCTGAATCGGTTCTTCGTTCGATCTAGATAATAGATAAAAGATAATGGAGAATAGCGAATAGTACAAAAGCGCCGCGATGACGGGTTCCATATCTATTCGTTCTTATCTATTCTCCATTATCTCTTATCTTAGCCGCCGTCAGGCGGCGCTTTTGGTGCGGGCGACAGGACTCGAACCTGCATGGTCGCCCACTGGAACCTAATGGTGCTGTCACCTCAGTGAAGCTTCTCTTGCGTTCTATACGACACCAAATAATTCTGTCAAATCTGCGTCTTGCAGGATGCGGCTGCTGGGGCGGTTCACGTTTGACAGCATAGCCTCCACCCGGTTGGCAATCACCACATCGACGAACCGGCCTGTATCGATTCCCCGGAGAGAGAAAAACAGGGTGGGGTCTTCGTCCAGCCTGGCGCCGACGCCATAGAGGGCTGCGGCTACATGCTTGCACATGACTGCCCAATCCGGACAGCTGCAGGAGAAGGAGATTTCCTTCGGCGTGGGGAACAGGCCGCCGTCGCCCAAAAACACATCCTTCATGCTCTCAGGGAAGCTGCCGCTCAGCAGGTTCTCCAGAGTATCTACCCGGGCGGTACAGCGGTCCATGATTTCGTCACAGCGCTGCTGCGAAAGGGGGCTGATGCGGATTTCAATTTTGTAGGGTGTTTTGCGGGTACCTTGGACTCTGGCGGCGATTTTTCCCTTCTGAATCTGCAAATCCACCACCGCGCCGGAGCGAACGTATTTCTGGCCCCGGGGCAGCCGGGTCTCAAAATCCGCGTACTGCTCCAGATTCTGACACCAGGCCTTTCCCCACCAGCTTTTGGCAATGGTTCGCCCGGAGAGGATGACGGGGTGGAGAATCTGGCCTTTTTTTGACGCTTTTCTGGCGGTCTGCGCGGCGTTGGAGCGAATCTCATATTCCGTTGGCTGCGGGTAATAGGTCTGCTCCCAATAGCTTTTTCTAGCCATTCCGTACCTCCTATGCGTCCAGCCGCAGCACGGAGAGCAGCTCCTCGTTGCTCAGCTCCGTGATCCAATGCTCGCCTCCGGAGCCGATGACGTTCTCCGCCAGCTCTCGCTTGGAGGCAATCAGCGCGTCGATTTTTTCCTCCACGGAGCCCCTGCACACAAACTTGTGAACCATGACGTTTTTCTGCTGCCCGATGCGGAAGGCCCGGTCCGTGGCCTGATTTTCCACAGAGGGGTTCCACCAGCGGTCGAAGTGAATCACATGATTGGCGTTGGTCAGATTGAGTCCCGTACCTCCGGCCTTAACAGAGAGCACAAGATAGGGCATATAGTCTTCGCCCTGGAAACGCTCCACCAGTTCCGTCCGGCCCTTGGCGGACACGCCCCCGTGGATGACGCCGCCCCGGCAGTGGAAGATGGAGGCCAAATAGTCGTCCAGGGCGCCGGTCAGCTCCCGGAACTGGGTGAACACCAGGAGCCGCTCCCGTTTTTCATAGATGGTTTCCGCGATCTGTCGGAGCATTTCAAATTTTCCGCTCTGGGCCGGGTCGTACTCCTGCTGCCCCAGGTATTGATCCGGGTGATTGCAGATTTGCTTCAGGTGAAGCAGAAGCGCCAGCACCAAGCCCTTTCGCGCAATGCCCTCGCTGTTCAGAAGCCGGTCCTGGGTTTGCGTCAGCAGCTTGCGATATAGCACGGCCTGCTTTGCGGAAAGCTCCACATAATCGGTCTGCTCCTGCTTTTCGGGCAGATCGGAGATGATTTTCTTATCCGTTTTAACTCTCCGCAGCAGGAAGGGGGAGATCATATTCCGCAGCCGGGCGTAGCCCTCTGGACGTTCCTCCAAGCCGCGACAGAAGCCCCGGAATTCCTCCGAGCTGCCAAGCAGACCCTTGTCCAGAAAGTCGAATAAAGACCAGAGGTTCGTCAGATCGTTTTCAATGGGGGTGCCGGTCAGGGCAATCCGCATCCGGCTGTGCAGCTTTTTGATTTCCCGTGTTTGCTTGGCGGCCGGGTTTTTGACAGCCTGGGCCTCGTCCAGAATGACACAGTCCCAATCCCGGTTCCGTAGGGCCTCCAGGCTCAGGATCATACGGTAAGTGGTCACGGTCAGAAAGGCGTCGGAGGCGGCAAAGCGGTCCCGCAGAACCGCCGCAGAAGCGCCGTGCAGGAGCTCCAGGCTCATATCCGGCACAAAACGCTGGGCCTCCTTCTGCCAATTGCCCAGCAGCGACGCCGGAACGATCAGCAGCGCCTTCGCATCCGGATTCCTTTTTCGCAGAGCCTCCAGATAGGCAAGAATCTGGACAGTTTTGCCCAACCCCATGTCGTCCGCCAGACATGCGCCAAAGCCCAGCTGATCCATCTGCCAAAGCCAGCTGAGACCATTCCTCTGGTAGGGCCGCAGGCTGCCCCGGAAGCTCTCCGGGAGAACTGCCTTGCGGAGCTTGGCGGGATTGCGCAGAGACTGCAGCAGCTCGGAAAGCCAGGCGCCGTTTGTGACAACCGGCCCATCTTTTCTGGCGTCTGAGTCCGCCCCGCCGGAAAGACTTCCGCGCAGAGCCTCCAGCAGGGTTGCGTTGCCGCGCTGCCGCTTCATCAGCGCCAGCAGCTCCCGCAGGCGTCCGTGATCCACCTCCACCCATTTCCCCTTCAGAAGAGCCAGACCCTCTGTTTGCAGAAGCAGCTGTTGAATTTCCTCCTCTGTCAGGGGAACCCCGTCCACCGTCAGACTGGGCACGGCGGAGAGCAGGGAATCCAGACCCAGCATCGCGGGCCGCTCCTCCCCCAGCTTCACGGTGAGGGTCACGGCGTTGGAGCGCCGGCGCCACCAATTGGGAATCCGGCAGAGGATTCCGGCAGCCTCCAAAGCGGGAATGTCCCGCAAAAGCTGATAGGCCTCCTCCGCTGTCAGGCGCAGAGGATGAAACAGCTCGCCGCTTTCCACAAAACCGCCGACCAGCGCAGACGCTTCCGCTGCCCGGTTCAGACAGGAGAGCAGGTCCAGCAGCTTCGTCCGATCCTCCCGGTATTCTGTCAGGGCGTATTGCAGGGGAACGTGACGGACCTTCCCGGTTTCCGTTTTTGTGGCATAGGTGGCTAAAAAGGCAAAGGGATAATCCGCGTCCTTGCTTTCCACCAGATGGAAGAAAATGCGCTCCGGCACGTGGAGCTTCTGGGACTTCTCAGCAAAATACAGGGCAACGGTGCCGGAATAGGCCGCGATCTCCTGCCGGAAAACATCCCGGAGCCTGCGATATTGCCGCTTCAGCCAGGGCTCAGTCACACATTCCGAGCCCAGGACGAAGGGAACCGCACGGAGCAACCGCTCCAGACTGTCCTCGCTGGGCACGATTTCGGTCTTCTCCCGGCTGAGCTCCAGTCCCGGCATCACGGCAAGATCCGCAGCAAAGCGCTCCGCCACCCGGCAGAGGAAGCTGCCGGCCGCGTCAAAGCAGGCCGGACGCTCCTGAAAGGCCAGGGCGTACAGCGTTTCGTAAGGATGTTCCCGGAAACGCTCGACCCACTGTCCCGGTTCGGACGATTTCCCGTAGTCGGATCCATCCAACCGGAATCCGGCCTTCGTCAAAACAAACGAAAGCTGCTCCATATATTTGTCTCCTAAAACGGCAGTTCTTCATCGGCCTCCTGGTCTTTTTGTTCCTCCGATGCTTCGGGGACGCCGTACGGAAATCCCCAGCTCGTGTACCCGGCGACAAATGAGAAGCCTGGCGCCTGATTGTCAAAGCGCTCCGTATCGTCATGCCGCTTTCGGTATCGGCCA
Organism: Oscillospiraceae bacterium; assembly: GCA_016292255.1. Lineage (GTDB taxonomy): Bacteria > Bacillota > Clostridia > Oscillospirales > Oscillospiraceae > JAFRPC01. The sequence continues at coordinate 1,816 of JAEEZZ010000033.1, read as the reverse complement.
AAGCCGTAAAGCTGCTTCAAGCGCTCGCAGATCTCATAGGCCGCAGGGCAAACGCTGACGGCATTGAGAAAGCTGAACAGGCTGAACAGGCGTTCCGGCTGATCGGTATAGGGGAATTTCTTGCAGCTTTCCGGACGGTTTTCGCCAAGTATGCAATCCCCGTTGGCATCCAAAAAACCGCAGGGCTGGTGAATTTCCTGCCATTCCCCATCCACTTGTTTCAGATGCGAGGCAATGAATTCCTGTTTCGTCATGCCGAGACAGACAGCATCCCGTTCAATGTCCTCCTCCGGGATTTCCGCATGCATTAGCTTACAGCAGTTTCGACATTTGGCACAGTTGTATCGCGGAAAAATCTCCCGGTGCAGGGCCATAAACTGCTGATCGAGCACATCTGCGTCCGCCACCCGTTTTAAGTAGGAACGGAAACGCATGTTTTCTTTTTCGTTCCGCTTTGCCGCTTCTACGACCTCTGAGGGGAGAATCATGCGTTGATGTCGTTTTCCCACATCTGTTTCCTCCTATAAGTCCTTGCCTTGGCTGCGCTTGCAGCCGGATAGAACCAATCAGTAATTTGTCTCGATGACTTCTTCTCTCGCCACTGGTGAGAGAGGATGATTGTTCCGATAAGTCTCATGAAATTGTAGCATATTCTTTCCCGAAAGTCTACACAAGAAATAGACAGAAAAGCTGTGAAGAAATAGACAGAAAAGATGTGAAACAATCAACGCCGATCATGCGCCTTGTTAATTGTGGCCATTTTGCCCTTCAAAATCTGTATTGGTAGGAGCACTTTCCTGCTAATGGAAAGAAAAACCTCCCCACAGACCGCAAAAAGCCTGTGTGGAGGCAGAAAAGGAGGGCACTATGATATACGGATTTGCCCGCTGCTCAACCAATAAGACGAAGAAAGATTTTCAAAAAAGCTGAAAAACCTTTCGATTCAGGCGTCATCTTTCCCTTTACAAGTGGGAGACCCGCGATTTAATTTTTTGGAAGATGCTATAAAGGCGGCTTCATCGTTCCCTTTAAAAGTGAGAGAAAGACTGACAACTTTTTTCACTCAGAGGTTTACTTTTTGCCGATTTCTGTCCTTCCGTATAGAGGGACAACACAAGACTTCCCATCATTTCTGTAACGAACTGAAAAATGTCGAAAAAACTTGGCCAGGGACTTTACTTTTTACCCGATTTCTGTCTTACCAAGGTAAGCGTCAAATGAACGTAGAAAAGGAGCCTGCGCTTGGCAGGCTCCACGTACAAGATTTGGTTTAGCGGCAATCCGGCGGGGCGTTTTGTGGGGTCAGCATCTGCGCCCAATTCGGATCAGAAGCACTGTGTTTCGGTGCTTCCTTCAGGACCCAGGTGAGATAGCGACACGGATCAAGGTGGTTCTCCTTTGCCGTCTCAATCAGGCTGAACAGGACTGCACAGCTCTGAGCGCCGTTTGTGGTATTGGCGAACAGGAAGTTTTTCCGGGAGATCACAAAAGGCTTAATGCTGCGCTCCGCGCGGTTATTGCTGAGCTCAATGCGGCCATCCTGCAGATAGGTAGTCAGCGTGGGCCACTGGTTCTTGAGATAGTTCAAAGCAATGCCCAGCTTCGACTTTGGCGCGGCGGTCCTCGTTTTTGACCATGCCAAGATTGCGTCCAGAACAGGCCTCGCCTGCTCCGACCGCTTCTTCTGCCGTTCCTCCGGCGTCAGGTCTTTCCACTGCTCCTCAAGCTTGAACAGCTGGGTACAGTAAGCCACGCCCTGGGCCGCCGTAGGAGATTTCTTTCCCTTCCCGGAGACTTCCAGCGCGTCGTTGAACTT
>JAEEZZ010000032.1 GCA_016292255.1 Oscillospiraceae bacterium | reverse complement strand
TGAAAATAGATAACGCCAACATCTAAGAGATCATCTTTTGATGGTCTCTTTTCTTTTGCTGCAAACAGTCCACCGGACTGTTTGCGGACGCAAAAGGACGATAGTCTGCCTACATGTGAAAATAGATAACGCCAACACACAAGAAAGCTCCGATCTTACGATCGGAGCTTTTTCATACCCCCCGGCACAATTTCCGAAAGAAATTGTGCCGGGGGGTATGTTCATCCCTGTTTCGGGAAGCTATCATAGAACGGTATAAGGGTAGTTACAAGGATAAATCAAGCGAATCCAGGTCAAACTCTTCCTCCGCCGGCTCGGGCTCCTCGCGGCTCTTGAGGAAGGCCCGGAGATAGCGGATCAGCAGCCGTTCTTCCTTGCGGGGCAGCCAGCGCTGGTCGAGACTGATGCTTCCGTTGGTGTGCAGCAGCTCCAGGAGCGTCCGCTGGTGGATGCTGTAGAGCAGGAAGAACACGCCGGCAAAGAGCAGGCTGATCACGGCGTCCAGGATCGGATTGAAGGCAATGCCGTCTCCGTAGTTGGTGATCTTGTCCAGCAGCAGGAGCACGGGGCCCAGGAGCAGGAAGAAGAAGGTCAGTGAAAGCAGAACCTTGTTTTTCTTCTGCAGGTATTTGAGATCCTTGAATTCCTCCAGATCCAGGCGGAAATCCGTCTGCCCGGTCTGATAGTAGCGGCGATCCCGGCTGACGGTGCATTTGCCCTTGCAGTAGACTGCCCGATCGGAGAGCACGGCAAAGCATTTTCTGCGACTTCCTCTTTCCAGATAGGCCTCCAGCTGTTTGCTTCCCACCACGCAGAGCAGCTTTTCATCCGGCTCCAGGAATATTTCTCCCCGAAGCCTTTCTTCATTTATCAGTTGCGGCATGGTACGCCTCCTGTTTCCGGTTTCGTTCGCCCCATATAGTATCATGTTTTCCGCTTAATGTCAACGAAACGGAAAGAAAATCTTGCGAATCGCGGAATCATTCGGTATAATAAGGGGAAAGAATCTTCCAACGAGGGGCAAAGTATGAGTTATTATGCCGGAAGCTATGATGTGGCCGTGATCGGCGCGGGACACGCCGGGATCGAAGCGGGCCTGGCTGCAGCGCGGCTGGGGCTTCGGACGGTGGTGTTCACCATCAACCTGGACGCCGTGGGCAATATGCCCTGCAATCCCGCCATCGGCGGCACCGGCAAGGGCCATCTGGTCCGGGAGCTGGACGCCCTGGGCGGGCAGATGGGCATCGCCGCGGATCACTGCTGCATCCAGTACCGGATGCTGAACCGCGGCAAGGGCCCCGCCGTCCACTCCCTCCGGGCCCAGGCCGACCGCCGCCGCTACCAGGAATATATGAAGCACGTGCTGGAGACCCAGGAGAAGCTGGATCTGAAGCAGGCGGAGATCGTCCGGCTGGAAACGGCGGACGGAACCGTCCGGGGCGTGGTCACCCGCCTGGGGGCCTACTACGAGGCGAAGGCCGTGATCCTGGCTACCGGCACCTTCCTGGACAGCCACATCATCATCGGCGAGACCAGCATCTCCTCCGGCCCTGACGGGATGCATGCGGCCCTGGGCCTCTCCGACTGCCTGCGGGAGTTGGGCCTGCACCTGCGCCGCTTCAAGACCGGCACCCCGCCACGGATCAACGCCCGCAGCGTGGACTTCTCCCAAATGGAGCTCCAACCCGGAGACGAGAAGATAGAGCCCTTTTCCTTTACAACCCCCGTAGGGGCGGCCATTGGCCGCCAGCAACCCGCAGAGGCTTACGGAATGCAAAATGCAAAATGCAAAATGCAAAATGAGAGCGTGCCACGGAACCAAGCCGTCTGCTGGCTGACCTACACCAATGAGACCACCCACGAAATTATCCGCAAAAACCTCTCCCGCAGCCCCATCTACGACGGCTCCATCACCGGGGTGGGGCCCCGCTACTGCCCCTCCATCGAGACCAAGATCGTCCGCTTTGCGGACAAGCCCCGGCACCAGCTGTTCGTGGAGCCCACGGGGCTGAACACCGAGGAGCTGTATTTGCAGGGCTTTTCCTCCTCTCTGCCCGAGGACGTGCAGCTGGAAATGCTCCACTCCGTTCCCGGCCTGGAACGGGCTGAAATGATGCGCCCCGCCTACGCCATCGAGTACGACTGTGTGGATCCCAGGTCGCTGCTGCCCACCCTGGAATGCAAAAAGGTCCCCGGCCTCTACGGGGCGGGGCAGTTCAACGGCTCCTCCGGCTACGAGGAGGCCGCTGTCCAGGGCTTCGTGGCGGGGGTCAACGCCGCCTTGAAGCTTAAAGGGGAGGAGCCCTTGATCTTGAAGCGCTCCGACGGCTATATCGGCGCGCTGATCGACGACCTGGTGACCAAGGGCACCGAGGAGCCCTACCGGATCATGACCTCTCGCAGCGAGTACCGCCTCCTGCACCGCCAGGACAACGCGGATCAGCGCCTCAGCCCCATCGGCCACCGGATCGGTCTGATCTCTGACGAGCGCCTGGCCGCCGTGGAGGAAAAATACGCCGCCGTGGCCCGGGAAATCAAACGCCTGGAGCACAGCGGCGTGGCCGCCTCCCAGGCCCTGAACGAGTTCCTGAAGGCTCGCGGCTCTTCCCCGGTGGACAGCTCCGCCCGACTGGCGGATCTGGTTCGCCGCCCGGAGCTGGGCTACGAGGCCATCGCTCCCTTCGATCCGGAGCGCCCGTCCCTTCCCGCTGCAGTGGGGGAGCAGGTGGAGATCCAGATCAAATACGCGGGCTATATCGCCCGGCAGGAGCAGCAGGTCGAGGCCTTCCGCAAGGCGGAAGCCCGCCGCCTGCCCCCGGACATCGACTACGACGCCATCCCCGCCCTGAAAGCCGAGGCCCGGGAGAAGCTGAACAATATTCGCCCCGTCAGCATCGGCCAGGCGTCGAGAATCTCCGGCGTCAGCCCCGCCGACGTCGCCGTCCTCATGGTCTGGCTGGAACAGCACCGCCCGTAAAAGCCTTCCCCTTGAGGGGAAGGTGCCCCAGTGCGCACACTGGGGCGGATGAGGTGGCGTCTCGAAAAGGAATCGGTCCGTAGGGGAGGCCACCTGTGCCCTTCATGGGTATTGCTTGTCCGCCCGCCCGAAGAGGACGGGTTTCCCATCCCACTGTCCTCCGCTTGTAGCGCGGGCAATCTGCCCGCCTGACGAGTGGTTAGTGGTCAGCGATTCGTGATTAGAAGAGACGGGGGATGCGGATTCTTTGCTTCGCTCAGAATGACAAAAACGGTACGTTTATGCCGTAGGGGCGGCCATCGGCTGCCCGCCCGAGGCAGCAGCCTCCCGAAAGGAGAAACCATGACACTCTACCACATCAGCCAAACCCTGCGCCTCGGCGACGAGCTGAGGCCGGGAAACCAGAAATTTACGGACCTGGCGGAGCCCTTCATCCAGGGGCTGGAGCGAGGGCCGGACTGCTTTATCGCCATGCTGCTCAACGGAAAATACCTGTTCGCCGTCATGAACCGCTCCGGCCTGCGGGAGTGGGCCGACTATGCCAAGTGGGCTACGGAGGGCCTCTTTGAGTACGTCCGCCGCCGTTCCTTCCCGGAGGCGGTCAGCCGCCTGAACTGCGTGTACTACTACGACGACCTGGCCGACAGCAAACGGCTCTACGAGGAGGACTGGGGCGAGGAAGAGCCGGAGGAACAGGCGAAGGTCCGCCTCTATGAGATCGAGGTCGCGGACGAAGCCCCCCAGCGCCGGGATATGAGCGTCTACGACGAGGCCTACGACGCAATTGAGCGGCTTGACCTCGATGCGGCCATTGCCGCGGCGGAGCGATATTTCCGGGGCGAAGCCTCGGCCGAGCCCGTCTGGGAGATCCTCAGCGACATGCCCGCCCGGGCCGTCCGGGATCTGACCCATCTCCTGCGCCCCGCCCCGTGACGGCGGACAAGCAATACCCATGAAGGGCACAGGTGCTTGTCCCTGCATGCTATGAACTATGACCTATACTCTATAAACCATAAACGATAAACTAAAAACGACAGGAGGTACCCCCATGATCCCCTTCGAGCACTACGAACAGAGCGCGGCTTATCTCCGTGAACAGATCGGCGACTTCCAGCCGGAGATCCTGATGATCCTGGGCTCCGGGCTGGGCCAGTTCGGCGAGCTGGTGGACTGCCCCATCTATGTGCCCTATTCCGAGATCCCCCACTTCCGCCACTCCACTGCGCCCGGCCACAGGGGCCGCTTCGTCTTCGGGACGATCGCCGGCAAGCGGGTGGCAGTGATGCAGGGCCGCGTCCACCTCTACGAGGGCTACACCCCCGAGGAGGCCGTCTACGGTGTCCGGGTCATGAAGCTGCTGGGGGTGAAGACCATGATCGTCACCAACGCCGGCGGGGCCGTCAACCTGGCCTACAAGCCCGGGCAGATCATGCTGATCTCCGACCATATCCTGCTCTTCCCCATGACGCCGCTGACCGGCTGCAACGACGAGCAGTTCGGCGTCCGCTTTCCGGATATGTCTACGGCCTACACACCCGCCCTGCGGGAGCTGGCCCGGCAGGCAGCCGAGGAAGTGGGCGTGCATCTGAACGAGGGCGTCTATATGTACTTCCCCGGCCCCCAGTATGAGACCCCGGCGGAGATCCGGGCCGCCCGGACCCTGGGGGCGGATGCCGTGGGCATGAGCACCGTGCCCGAGGTCATCGCCGCCCGGCACTGCGGCATGGAGATCCTGGGCTTCTCCCTGGCCTCCAATATGGCCGCCGGGATCCTGGATCAGCCCCTCACCGAGGAGGAGGTCTTGGAGACCGGCGCGGCCAGCGAGGAATCCTTCGGCAAACTGATGCACCGCATCCTGGAAACCATGTAGCGGCGCACACCGGTGCGCCATCCACCACGTAGCGGCGCACACCGGTGCGCCATCCACCACGTAGCGGCGCACACCGGTGCGCCATCCGAGACAGGAGGAAAAAGCCATGATCAAACGCAGACAGGAAATGACCGTGGAGCCCCGCTTTGAGGTCAAGGGCGGCCGGGGCGGCTACGATTCCACTCATATTTTCACCGCCGCCGAGTGCGACAAGACCACGCTCTTTGCCGTGAACACCCTGCCCCCCGGCAGCTCGATCGGCGTCCACCCGCATACCACCGAGGGCGAGGCGTATATTATCCTGCAGGGCCAGGCCACCGTTACCGAGGACGGGCAGGACTTTCTTCTGGGCCCCGGGGACGCGGAATACTGCACCGGCGGCCACACCCACGGCATTGCCAATGACAGCGACGAGCCCTTGGCATTTTTAGCGATCATTATCAAGTAGCTTCGTAGGGGCCGATGCCCACATCGGCCCTGCCGCGCATCGATATCGAGGACGGATGTAGGCATCCGCCCCTACGGGCATCAGAGCGGGGGAGGGGCGCGTAGGGACGGCACCCTGCCGTCCGCGGTAGTCCGCAGGCAGAAGGAGAACGAGATGCCGAGATTCAAAAAAGTCTATCTGGAGATCACCAACGTCTGCAACCGGGACTGCGCCTTTTGCCCCAAGACGAAGCGGGCGCCCGGCTTTCTGGCGGAGGCGGATTTCCTGCGCCTGCTGGACAAGCTCCGACTATGGACAGATTATGTCTACTTCCACCTGATGGGGGAGCCCCTGCTCCACCCGGAGCTGGAACGCTTCCTGGCCCTGGCGGGGGAGCGGGGCTTCCGGGTGATCCTCACCACCAACGGCACCCTCCTGGATCGGGTGGGCCCCGTGCTGCTGGCGGCCCCCGCCCTGCACAAGCTCAACCTGTCCCTCCACTCCTTCGAGGCCAACGGGGGCACGGAGCTGGAAAATTATGTAAACTTATGCGCTAACTTCGGCAGGGAAGCGGCGGCCCGGGGCGTGCTGGTGAACCTCCGGCTCTGGAACGGGGACAGCGCCGCCCGCACGGGCTGGAACGCGGAAAACGCCCGCATTCTCGAGCTGCTGGCCCGGGTCTTCCCCCGGCCCTGGAGCCCCAGCCGCACCGGGAAGCGGCTGGCGGACCGGGTCTTCCTGGATCGGGCCGAGATCTTCGACTGGCCGGACGGATCGGCGGAGGGGGAAAACGCCGCCCACTCCTGCTACGGCCTGCGGGATCAGATCGGCGTGCTGGTGGACGGGACGGTCGTGCCCTGTTGCCTCGACCGCGACGGCGCACTCGCGCTGGGCAATTTGTTGACCGAGGAACTGGCCGATATTTTGGAGCGCCCGCGCGCCAAAGCCATCCTGGACGGCTTTCGTCGCGGCGAGGCGGTCGAAGAATTATGTAAACGCTGCGGCTACGCGAACCGCTTCCGTTGACGCCTGCGCCAAAGCCTTCCCCCTGGGGGGAAGGTGCCCCAGTGCGCACACTGGGGCGGATGAGGGGGAGTCCCGACGGCGCAGGCGCAGTTAAAACCGAAAGGGGAAAAAACGATGCTTACAAATATGAACGCTGCTTTAAAGCGTATGCAGGCCATGCACCGGGACGGCTGCGTGATCACCACGGAGGAGCTGGTGGACAGCCTGCTGCCCCAGCGGGATCCCAACGCCCACAAGGGGGACTTTGGCCGGGTGCTGATCGTGGCGGGATCCGTGGGCTACACCGGGGCCCCGGTGCTGGCGGCCAACGCCGCCCTGCGAAGCGGGGCCGGGCTGATCTTCACCGGCGTGCCGGAGGCGGTCTATCCCATCGTGGCCCAGAAGCTGGATGAGCCCATGGCCTTCCCCCTGCCCTGCGACGGGGCCGGGCGGCTGAACACCCGGGCCGTCCCGGAGCTGGTGCGCCGGCTGGAGAACTGCGACGCCTGCCTGGTGGGGCCCGGCCTGGGCCGGAGCCCGGCGATCCTGGACGTGGTGAGCGCTGTGCTGTCCCACGCCAAATGCCCCGTGATCCTGGACGCCGACGGCATAAACTGCCTGGAGGGGCATATAGATGTCCTGGGACAGGCGTCCTGCCCCGTGATCCTGACGCCCCACGACGGGGAGTTCCGCCGTCTGGGGGGCGACCCCAGCCCTGCCTGCCGCTATGAGAGCGTCAAGGGCCTGGCCCGGACCTGGGGCGTCACCGTCCTGCTCAAGGGTCACCGGACGCTGATCGTCAGCCCGGAGAAGACCTACCTGAACACCACCGGCAACCCCGGCATGGCCACCGGCGGCAGCGGAGACGTGCTGGCGGGGATCCTGCTGGCCCTGCTGGGCCAGGGTCTGGCCCCCACGGAGGCCGCCGCCGCGGCAGCCTGGATCCACGGCGCGGTGGGCGATTACTGTGCCGAGGCCTGGGGCCAGCGGGGCATGACCCCCACGGACATGATCGCAAACCTGCATTTGTATCTGAAGTAGGGACGGCACTTTGCCGTCCGTAGGGATGGCACTTTGCCGTCCGCGTTGTGCAAAAATCGAACAAGGAGTGAACCCACGTGCGGCGAAGGATTCTCTTAGCCGTACTAATGACGACCCTTTGCCTGCTCTGTGCCTGCGGCGGCAAGGAAAAGGAACCGTTGCAGGTGCCGATGGATTTCCGGGCGGCCCTGCTGGGCCACGGGGGCTGCGCCTTTGAGCTGGAGGCCCGGGCGGACACCGGGGCCCTGCTCTGGGAGCTGACCCTGGCCTGCGAACTGGACGCCGGGGGCAACGGAACCGTCACGGTCCTGGCCCCGGAGAGCATTGCCGGGATCAGCGCTGTCAGCGAAGACGGGGGCGCAAGCCTGCGCTATGCGGAGCTTTCTCTGGGGCTGGGCACCCTGCCCGGTACGGAGCTGTCTCCGGCCCAGGCCCCCGGGCAGCTGGTTCGGGCCTGGGCCCAGGCCTGGATCGCCTCGGCGGGCCCCGAGGAGGAGGGGCTCTTCGCCTGCTTCCAGGACGGAGACCTGAGCGTCCGGAGCTGGTTCGACGCCGAAGGGCTCCCCACCCGGGCGGAGCTGGAAACAGACGGACGGGTGCGCTTTACAGGAAAAATCAAAAACTTTACTTGGAAAGATGTAGACGACTATGAAACTGCTGAAACGAACCTGGGCTGACATTTCCATGGACAATCTCAGCCACAACTATCACCTGCTGCGGGGGGCGATCCCGTCGGACTGCCGTTTCCTGGGTGTGGTCAAGGCCGACGCCTACGGCCACGGGGCTGTGCCCGTCAGCCGCCAGCTGGTAGACCTGGGGGCGGACTATCTGGCCGTGTCCAATATGGAGGAGGCGGTGCAGCTCCGGCGGAGCTATATCCGTCTGCCCATTCTGATCCTGGGCTACACCCCGGCCTTCTATGCCGAGGATATGGTGGACATGGGCATCCGGCAGGAGGTGCATTCTCTGGAATACGCCTGCCAGCTCTCCGAGGCCCTGGCCGGCTCCGGGAAGCGGCTGAAGATCCATATCAAGCTGGATACCGGTATGTCCCGCCTGGGCTTCTTTGCCGATGATCCCAACACCGTGGAGCAGATCAAGCGGATATCCGCCATGGAGGGCCTTGTCCCGGAGGGCATTTTCACCCACTTTTCCGTGGCGGATTCCCTGGCCCCGGAGGATCAGGCCTTCACAGCGAAGCAGTTTGCGGAGTTCACCGCCGTGGTGGACGCGCTGGCGGCCCAGGGGGTGCAGTTCAAGCTGCGGCACTGCTGCAATTCCGCGGCCACCCTGCTGCATCCGGAGTACGCCCTGGATATGGTTCGGCCCGGCATCGCCACCTACGGCATCAGCCCCAGCGAGGAGCTGGCGGGCCGCTTTGACCTGCGGCCCTTGATGAGCCTGCGGACCACGGTCTCCCAGATCCGGCCCTTCCGGCCCGACGTGGGGGTGAGCTATGGCCGGGTCTATACCACCCCCGGGGAGCGAACCCTGGCGGTGCTGTCCATCGGCTACGCCGACGGGCTGCCCCGCAGCCTGTCCAACCGGGCCAGCTTCCTGCTGCATGAAAAGCGGGTCCCGGTGGTGGGCCGGATCTGCATGGATATGTGCATGGTGGATGTCACCGACGTGCCGGAGGCTGCCGTGGGGGACGTGGTGACGGTCTTCGGCACCGACGGCGAGGCCTCCATCCCCGTGGACGACCTGGCCCGCCTCACCGGGACGATCCCCTACGAGACCCTGTGCTCCATCAACAAACGCACCCCCCGCTTCTACCTGGACGGCGAACAGCGCATGGAGGTGCTGCAGTACATCGTTTGACCGCAGCCGAAAGCCTTCCCCTTGAGGGGAAGGTGCCCCAGTGCGCACACTGGGGCGGATGAGGTGGAGCCGATTGCACGGAGCGGTTGAATGAAGCCGACAGCTGATCGGAAGCCCACCTCATCCGTCCTCCGGCTTCCGTGAGACGCCGGAGTCCACCTTCCCCTCAAGGGGAAGGCAATGGAGCGGCGAGCAGAGGATGGAGGTCTTGCAGTACATCGTTTGAC
>JAEEZZ010000031.1 GCA_016292255.1 Oscillospiraceae bacterium | reverse complement strand
CATGCTGGCCGGCAAGATCCAGCAGCTCATGACCTTCTTCTACCTGCTGATTCCCGACATGACCAATGAGGAGGAGCAGATGCTGGACGAGGCGCTGATCAAAACCTATGCCGACTTCGGGATCACCCACGACAACGAGTCGGTCTACGAGGACAAGACCTGCTCCCCGCCGAAGATGAAGAAGATGCCGATCCTCGGTGACCTGCACAAGCATCTGCTGGAGAGTCCGCTGACCGAGCGCCTGGCCGTCATCGTCAGCCGTTTTGTGACCGGCTCGGCCCAGAGCTTCAACCGGCAGACCAACGTCGATCTTTCCAACAAGTACATTGTCTTCGACCTCTCGGAGCTCAAGGGCAAGCTGCTGCCGGTGGGCATGATGATCGCCCTGGACTATGTCTGGGACAGCGTCAAATCCGACCTCACCAAGAAGAAGGCCGTCATGATCGACGAGATATGGAAGCTGATCGGTGCGTCCTCGAACCGGCAGGCCGCGGAATTCTGCCTGACGATCTTCAAAACGATCCGGGGTTTCGGCGGCGCGGCCATCTCGGCTACGCAGGATCTATCTGATTTTTTCGGGCTGGAGGACGGCAAGTACGGCCGGGCGATCATCAACAATTCCAAGACCAAGATCCTGTTGAATCTGGAGCCGGACGAGGCGAAATACGTCCGGGACGTGCTGCGTCTGACGCCCACCGAGGTCCGGGCGGTGACCCGCTTTGAGCGCGGCGAGGCGCTAATCAGCGCGAACAACAACAAGGTCCCGGTGGTCATCAAGGCCTCCCGCGAGGAACAGGAGCTGATCACCACCGACCGTGCCGAGCTGGAGGCCCTTCTCCGGCAGCGGCAGCAAGAACAAACCGAAGGAAAGGAGGAGGTTTCCCATGCCTTCACCGGATGAGATTCATGTAATCAAATGGCTGTCCCAATATGGGGCGCTTCCCCAAAAACAGGTCGTAAAACTGCTGAATATGCCGCAGAACTCAGCGGAGAAGTTTCTGCGCTTACTCAAGGCGGATATGCGGATTACAGATGTCGGCGGGGGCTACTATCTCGGCCTCGATCCGCTCAGCCAGCCGGATCAGCGCATAATTCTGGCCGTCTGGGTCCTGACCCAGTTCGCGAACACCGTCGATCCCATGGCCCACTATCCCGCGACCTATCCGTCGCAGATCGCGTTTCTCAAGGGGGACATCAGCTATGAGATCATAGTGCTCTATGAGGGCGAAGGCTCTCTGCTGAAGCTCCTGCAGCCGGAAGAAGATATGAAATACATCATCGTTCTGCCCGACATTTCCATGGCGCACACGCTGAAACTGCCAAAAGCGCCGTGCCTGTTTGCCACTGTAGACTTTACGGGCAAGGACGAGCCAACTGTCAGATTTTATTCTGGAGGAATGTGAAGATGAAACGATTTGACGAAGCCCTTGATCAGATTGAGAACCTGCTGACGAATCTATCCAATCGGGTCAAACTAATCCGACGGCAGAAAGCGGAAGGCAGGATGGAAGCCTGCTATGTACAGCTGCTGCGGCTGGAGGACGTCTCGGAACGGCTGACATTGCTGACCCGATCACTGCCGATTGTATCCGGATCCAGAAGTGCACCGGAAGATGTGGAGCATCTCATTCAGGATGCTGTCTCCGTAGAAATCGGCTATACCGAGGAAGGATGGTTTTGCGTTCGCTTTCCGCTGCTGCTGCCGAAAAAGGAGACCGGTTCGAACAACTATGTCCGCGGTTTTCTCTACCCGGCCATGCGATCTTTTTTCACCGGAAGGGTTCCTGTGGTCCACCCGCAGAACGTCCTGATCTACCGACATGTCTATGACCGGAGCCGCCCGAAGCGGAGGATGCGAGATCACGATAATATCGAAATCAATATGGTTTCCGATATTGTTGCGATGTACGTGCTGCCGGATGACGCGCCGCGATACTGCTCGCACTACTACTGTTCCGCTGCCGGAAGCAGGGAACGGACAGAGGTCTATGTGGTTCCCAAGGCGGATTTCCCAATCTGGTTTGCGCAGGAGAATTATTTCCCGGAGGAAGGTGTTTTTCTCTATGAAAATCGGCCTGGTTCGACCGAAAATCATATGTAAAAATACGTGTTTTTCAGGCACTTTCGGAGGAACAAGCGTGCGAGGCCGCAAAAGCCTTGATAATCCTATGCTTTCTGCAACCAATACACGGAAAAAACCGACGAAGCGAGCAGTCATCCCGTCGGGATTTCTTCCGGTTCGGAGGTGAGTTGAGATGGTCTATTTCCGACCGGGCAGTCATGTGCGCAGGCTCGTCACAATCCTTGCAGTCACGGGCGAAATTCCCGTAAAAGCTCTGGCGCTGCTTGGCAGCCAACGGGTTTATCGGGCTCTGGTCACGCGGCTCTGCGAGGAGCAAACATTTGTGAACTCCGAGACCGGCGAAAAGCTGACCTGCCGCTTGCTGACGCTCCACGGAAAGGGCGGGAAGAAATCCATCCGGTTTTACAAGGCCGGCCTTCCGGTGCTGAATTGGATCGGCGCATATGACAGCTACATGCGTGCTTTCTGGAACCATAATTTCCCAAGCGACGACTCCCATGTGGATCGGAACTTCCGGTTCTCCGAAGCGGTCATTCTGTGTATGCGAGCCGGGGCCGAGATTCGTCCATGGCAGATGCGCGCGCTTCAGAAGCAATCCATTCAGCGCCAGGCTTTCTCCAGACCGGCGCTGTATTCGGCAAAGGCTGCGAAGAATACCCAGGAGGGCGATCTGTGCAAGACCCAGTATGCCAGATTCATCGCCGCGCTTTTCACAAGCGATCACGCTTATGTGCTTTACAACGTCCGGAATGCGGTCATGAAATGGAACGGCATGAGCGAGTGCAAAACCGTTGAGAGCATCGCTCAACTGGCACGGATGAACTCAACCGTTCCGTCCGTCGACAGCGCGATCATCTTTGGCAAAACCGAGGACGTGGCGATCAGAACCATAGAGGACCTGCGGAAGAAGCGCCGGATGGAGCTGCGGCTGGACGCCGTCTATCGGCACATCTACTTTGTGCCGCTGAGCGAAGGGGGCCTCGACCAGCTCCGGCTCCTGCTTCTCCCAGACTGGAATGAACGGATGCTGGCGGTGTTCTTCTCTTCTGCGGAGCGCTCCTTTAATCAAGGCGCTTTCGAGTATGACGCGGTAGTAGATGGCGCCTATATCTTTGTCTTCCTCGATGGAGACATTGCCAGACTGAACCGCTTTGCCGGGGCTGTCCGGGACGGCCAAAAGCGGTGCGAGCTGCTCTGCTTTCCCTTTCAGGTCGGTCTGGCAAAGCAGGTGGTCGGAGATACGGTTGACATAACAACAGTGGCGCCAAGTGTCGTACTGAGTACTCTTGGCGCTGGAAAGGAGGACGATCTTTGAAACGTAAGCTTGGAAAAGTGTTGACCATTGTTCTGGTCTCCGTACTGGGACTGTTCGCGCTGCTCTACTTCGGCGGCATCACGGCGCAATTGCTGGAGAACTATCAGGCGTGGATGGATGCCGGCGGCATGACCGGTCAAGCCCGGATGGGCAGAGCGTCCTGGAATCCGGGCGATTGTCTTTCCCATGCGTTCACCGGCAAGGGACTGGTTGGAATGCTGATTCTGCTGCTCGCGGCCGGCGCAATCTTTGCCTATATCAAGCTCCACGATAAGTTTGACGGCAAGGATCGCGACGAGCGGGGCTTCACCGTCACAAAAAACGGGCTGTATGGGACAGCGTCCTGGATGTCCGAAAAGGAAATGCGGGAGGTTCTGGAGGTGTCGACGCCGGAAAAGGCGGAAGGCGTTATCCTGGGTGAGTCTCACGGAAAGGTCGTCTGCATGCCGAGAGACACCAGACTGAACCGGCACATCGCCATCTTCGGCGCTTCCGGTACCATGAAGACGCGTGCGGTGGTTCGGAACGCATTGTTCCAGTCGATCCGCCGCGGCGAGTCTGT
>JAEEZZ010000030.1 GCA_016292255.1 Oscillospiraceae bacterium | reverse complement strand
TTTCCACACCCGTCGCTTCCTGGGGTAGGGGTAGTGTGCCCATTCCAGCTGTATTCATCTTCAAATCCTGCCGAATCCCGCAAAAACAAGGGACTGTGAAGTCCGGGAGTGGCTTTCACTCCTTTTCTTCACAGCCCCTTTTGCATTTGTCGGCGCTGGCGTGAAATATCTGTTGCCTTTTTCCGAAAGCTGCGGTAAAATAATGGGGAAACTTTCCGGGAGGAGATAACCCATGGGAAACGCGGTAGAGAAATACGTCAAGTCCAGCTTTGGGCCCACCTGCGGCTCGGCGGAGCTCCGTGCCCTGCGGGAGGAATATCTGGAAAAGGCCCGGGCTGCCTATGACCGGGAGCTGGCGTCCGGCGCGACGGAGCGGCAAGCCAATGACCGCGCTCTCGCCGCGATCTCAGATATGGAGCGGGTGCTGTGGGAAAAGGATATCCCGAAAAAACAGAACAGATGGAAAACCTGCATCGCCATTGTGTTTTTCTCTGCGGTGGCGCTCCTGCTCTTTGGGAAGATCTTTCTGACCCACAGGGATCCCCATAGCGTGTTCAACGCCCTCAAGGGGGCCGCGATCACGCTTGGTCTGCTGGCCTTCGGCACGATTTGTCTGCTTCGGAAGACGTGGATCAAATTCATCCCGATCTTCTGCCTTGTGCTCGGTTCGGTGCTATTGCTTTTCCTCCTGCAACACCTGGACGTCCGGCACTATGACTACCGGGATCAGCTTGATCGGATCCAGTCCGTGGAACTGATCGAGCTGACGAAGACGGCGGATGGCGGGGTGATCCATGAGGATGAATTGGAGTATCGTGCGCTTCGCTCCATCGACCCGGCGGAGTGGGAAGCGCTGATCGACGACGTTGCCCGGCTGGATTATCACTTTTTCTTTCCAAATCCGCGGTGGTGGTCCGGCGACCCGGTGCGGCTGCTGATCCGCTTCACCCCTGGGGAGGACGGACTGTGCCTTGCCATCATCGGAGAAAGCCCTGCCATTGGCACGGAAAAGGGCTCCCGGGTCGAAATCCGTGCCGCATCGTCTTCCACCAACGGCTGGGAAGCCCTGGCGGAAAAATACGACCTGGCCATGGAACCGTAGCGCGGGCCCTGGCTTCGCGTCGCAGCCCGCCAGCACCCCCCGTAGCGCGGGCTATCAGCCCGCCAGCCCATCATCAAAGAATCGAGAGGTACAACCCAATGACCGAGATCGAACGACTGAAAACCGTGGTGCAGACCCTGCGGAGCGAGCAGGGCTGCGCCTGGGATCGGGCCCAGACCCACGAGAGCCTCAAGCCCCCCTGCATCGAGGAGGCCGCCGAGGTGATCTGCGGCATCAACATTCTGAACGCCACCGGCGATGCCGCCAACCTCAAGGAGGAGCTGGGGGATCTGCTGCTGCAGGTGATGTTCCACGCGGTCATCGCCGAGGAGGAGGGACTTTTCACCTTCGACGACGTGGTAAAAACCGTATCCGACAAGATGGTGCGCCGCCACCCCCACGTCTTTGCCGGGGTGAGCTACGCCTCCGACGCCGAGCGCAACGCCGCCTGGGCCGCCATCAAGGCCGCCGAGAAGGAGGGCCGGGACTGGGAGGAGGCCTATCTGGAGCCCGCCATGACGGAGGCTGCCGCCCTCATCGACCGCGCCAGGGCCAGAAAGGGCTTCCCGCCCCTGGAATTGCGATCGCGCTGAAAAAAACCTTGCAATCAGAGCAAACACGATGTATAATATAACATAATCTAATTCTGCGAATTATGTAGAAGAGAAGAATCTATCGGAAAGAGAATGAATCAAATGGATATTTTTGCAAAATGTGACAAGCCGTCCCCCGCGAAGGAATTGATCGCCCACGGCGTTTATCCCTATTTCCATGCGCTGGAATCCCGGCAGGACGTAGAGGTCATCATGGAGGGCAAGCGCCGGATCATGCTGGGCTCCAACAACTACCTGGGCCTTACCACCAACCCGGAGATCATTGAGGCGGGCGTCAAGGCCCTGGAAAAGTTCGGCACCGGCTGCTCCGGCTCCCGTTTTCTGAACGGCACCCTGGAAATGCACCTGGAGCTGGAAGCGGAGCTGGCCAAATTCCTGCGGAAGGAAATGGTCATCACCTTCTCCACCGGCTTCCAGTCCAACCTGGGCATCATCTCCGCCATCGTGGGCCCCCACGACTACGTGATCTGCGACCGGGAAAACCACGCCTCCATTTATGACGGCTGCAAGCTCAGCTACGGCACCATGCTCCGCTTCCGCCACGCGGATATGGAGGATCTGGAGCGCCAGCTCCAGAAGGTGCCCGAGAACCGGGGCTGCCTCATCGTCACCGACGGCGTCTTCTCCATGGGCGGCGACATCGCGAATCTGCCCGAGATCGTCCGCCTCGCCAAGAAGTACGGCGCAGGCGTGATGGTGGACGACGCCCACGGCCTGGGCGTCATCGGCGAGGGCGGCCGCGGTACCGCCAGCTACTACGGCCTGGAGAACGAGGTGGACATCTACATGGGCACCTTCTCCAAGTCCCTGGCCTCTCTGGGCGGCTACTGCGCCACCTCCGAGCGGATCGGCTTCTATATCAAGCACGCCTCCCGTCCCTTCATCTTCTCCGCTTCCATGACGCCGGCCAGCTGCGCCACCGCCCTGGCGGCCCTGCGGCATCTGGAGGCCCACCCCGAGATCGTGGACCGTCTGAAGGACAATTCCTCCTACGCCCGGGAGTGCTTCCACAAGAAGGGCGTCCGCATCATCGAGGCCGAGACCCCCATCGTCCCCATCTACACCTACGAGGTCATGAACACCCTGGAAAAGGCGCGGCTGGCCTACGACGCAGGAGTTTATGTAAACCCCGTCCTGCCGCCTGCCTGCGCGGAAGGGGAGTGCCTGCTGCGTACCAGCTATATGGCCACCCACACCCACGCCCTCATCGACGAAGCCACCGACATTCTTGCAAAGGTGTTGAAGGATCATGCGTAGTCGCTTTACCGTTGCCATTGTCACCGGCGGCAGCTCCGGCATCGGCCTGGCCGCTGCCCGGGCCCTGCGGGATCAGGGCCTGAAGGTCTATGTGCTCTCCCGGCATCCCTTCTCCGAGAAGGGCCTCCACCACCTCTGCGCAGACGTGGCCGACGAGCGCCAGTGCGCCGAGGCCTTCGAGACCGTCCTGCACAAGGAAGGCGACGTGGATCTGCTGGTGAACTGCGCCGGCTTCGGCATCTCCGGCGCGGTGGAGTACACCGAGCAGGCCGACGCCAAAAAGCAGATGGAGATCAACTTCTTCGGCACGGTGAATATGACCAAGGCCGTCCTGGGCTATATGCACCAGCGGGGCAACGGCCGCATCGTCAATATCAGCTCCGTGGCTGCGCCTGCGGCCATTCCCTTCCAGGCCTACTATTCCGCCACCAAGGCGGCCATCAACGCCTGGACAGCCGCCCTGGCCAATGAAGTCCGCCCCTACGGCATCACAGTCACCGCCATCCAGCCCGGGGATATCAAAACCGGCTTCACTGCCGCCCGGGAGAAATCCATCGCCGGGGACGAAGCCTACGGCGGCCGGATCTCCAAGTCCGTGGCCAAGATGGAGCACGACGAGCAGAACGGCATGGATCCCGCCGTGGCGGGGGCCTATATCGCCAAGATCGCTCTGAAGGACAAGCCCAAGCCCGTCTATACCATCGGCTTCAGCTATAAGGCCATCTGCGTCCTGCTGAAGCTCCTGCCCTCCCGCCTGTCCAACTGGCTCATCGGGAAGCTGTATGCGTGAGCAGGCAATAGGGATTAGGCATCAGGCAATAGGCATCAGGCAATAGGCATCAGGCAATAGGCAATAGGAGACGCGGAAAAACCTGTAGGGGCGGCCATCGGCCGCCAGCGACCCGCAGCGGCTTGCGCCCTTTCGCGAAGCACCGTAGGGGCGGCCATTGGCCGCCAGCGACCCGCAGCGGCTTGCGCCCTTTCGCGAAGCATCGTAGGGGCGACCATCGGCCGCCAGCCCGAGGCACACGCTGTCGTATCCTACCATCCCAATCATTGTATCTTTCATGTGTCGATACGTTCTGTATCTGACGAAACGGAACGTGTTACGCCCACGAAACGGGAGGCCGATTCATCGGCCTCCCGTTCGGCGTTTTCTTCCGGCTGTCCGGAAAAACCTGTTGCCTTTTCCGCGTTCCTGCGGTAAAATAGCGAGGATGGAGTCGTTCGTTATCGTGGTTCAAATGGCAATTTGAAACACACGTTCATTCTCAATTTTCAATTTTCAATTCTCAATTCTTAATTCCAAGAGGGAAGCTATGGCGAATATCTTCGACTATCTCTACTGGCGCGCTGACGTGCCCTTTTCCGCCGCGCCCTTCAACGACGTGGACAATCTGATCCTGGCCGAGCTGGTGTACACCGACTTCTGCGGGATCGTCTCCGACGATATTTCTGCCGTGCCCCTGGCCGAGGTGCGGGATCGCTTCTACCAGCTCCACGACCGGGCCGAGGTCGAGGCCCGCACCGCCTATTCCTACACGGCCCGTGCCCCGTTTCTGATGGATTCCATGCTGGAGGGGGCCCGCTTCCGGGATCTGCGCCTGTGCGCCTATGAGGCCGTCACCGACAAGGACGACAGCACCCAGTTCGCTGCCGTGACCTTCCTGCTGCCGGACGGGGCCGCCTATGTGGCCTTTCGGGGCACCGACGGGACGGTGGTTGGCTGGAAGGAGGATCTGATCCTCTCCTACCGCAGCGGCACCTCCGGCCAGCTCCGTGCGGCGGATTATCTGGCCCGGGTCGCCAAGCTGACCAGCTGCCCCCTGCGGGTGGGCGGCCACTCCAAGGGCGGCAACCTGGCGGTCTATGCCGCGTCCATGGCTGCGCCGGCGGTGCAGGATCGGATCGAACGGATCTGGTCCAACGACGGCCCCGGCTTCCGGGAGGAGGTGCGCGGCCGCGAGGGCTACCAGCGCATCCAGCCCAAGTGCATCTCCGTGGTGCCGGATACCTCCGTGATCGGCCTGCTGCTGGAATGCGACTGCCTGTGCAAGGTGATCAAGAGCACGGCCTCCGGCCTGGTGCAGCACGACGGCTTCACCTGGGAGTGCGGCCCCCTGGCCTTCCTGCCCGGGGAGCAGACCCGCAAGGGCGCTTATCTGGAAAAGGCCGTGGATCACTGGGTCGCCCGCCAGGACGACGCCACCCTGCGCTCCATGGTGGACTCGCTGTTCACCGTCTTTGAGGCCACAGGGGAGGAGACCTTCCATTCCATGGGCACGAAAAAGATCCGCACCGCCGAGCTGATGATGGCGGCCTTCCGGGCCCTGCCCAAGGAAAAACAGCGGGAGCTTCTGGCCGCCACCGGCAAGCTGGTCACCAGCACCGGCGCAACTGCAAAACAACTGCTCACAGAACGAGAAAACGAGAAGCAAGTTGAAAATTAAAAGTTGAAAGTTGAAAATTGGCTGTGCTTTTTCCGGCCCGCGATATGAAAACGCAAAAACCTTCAACTTTCCATTTTCAACTTTCAACTCCGCCGCATATGGTGAATCATGATCGCATAAGATTCCAAGAGGTGGTATTATGCGGTTCTTCCGAAGATTTCCCCTGCGGCGGCCGCGGCCCCTGCGGCCCCGGACGAAGCTGGTGCTGCTGGCGCTGCTGCTGATCACCGCGCTGTATTTGCACTTTAATTGGCTGCCCACGGTGCGCTCCCTGGTGGCGATGGAGGTGGACAACGAGACCTCCAATCTGATCAACGACGCCGTGGACGCCTACCTGGCAGGCGGCGGGCTTTGCTATGAGGATCTGGTGATCCTGGATCGCACCGCCGACGGCGGCGTGGCAGCCGCCCGGATCGACCTGGCCGCCGTGAACCGGATGAAATCCACGATCCTGCGGGAGCTGGATCAACGGGTCCCGGCCCGGATCCGGGAGAAGGTCCGGGTGCCCCTGGGCAACGTGATCCTGCCGGCCCTGTTCTCGGGCCACGGGGGGAGCCTGCCCGTGCGGGTGGTCAACCTGCGCTCCACCAACGCAGAGATGGAGAGCAGCTTTTCCCAGGCGGGGGTCAACCAGACCCTTCACAGCCTGTCCCTGCGCGTGGAGGTGGATCTGCTGCTACTCACCCCCGCAGGCATTTTCTCCCGCCAGGTCACCGCCACCGTCCCCGTAGCCCAGACCATCATCGTCGGGGATGTTCCCAACATACTATTTCATACAGGAGACTGATACCATGGATCCGAAAGAAGAAGTTATCCGGCTTACCGAGGCCCTTAACGAAGCCAACTACTGCTATTATGTCCTGGACGATCCCACCATGCAGGACTATGAATACGACCGGCTGCTGCGGCGGCTGGAGGAGCTGGAGGCGGCGCACCCGGAGCTGGCTGCGCCGGATTCTCCCACCCGTCGGGTGGGCGGCATGGCTCTGAGCCAATTTGAAAAGGTCGAGCACCCGGTTCCGCTGGAAAGCCTCCAGGATGTGTTCTCTTTGGAGGAACTGGCCGAGTTTACGGATCGGGTCGCCCAGTCCGTTGCCGCACCGGAGTACACGGTGGAGCCCAAGGTGGACGGCCTGTCCGTGGCCTTGGAGTACGTGGACGGTGTCTTCGTCCGGGGGGCCACCCGGGGCGACGGCCGCATCGGTGAGGACGTGACAGAAAACCTGCGCACGGTTCGCTCCATTCCCATGAAGCTGGAAAACGCCCCGCACCGGCTGATTGTCCGGGGCGAGGTCTTCATGCCGAAATCCGTTTTTGCAAAGCTGAACGAGGCCAGGGAGGAGGCAGGGGAGAGCGTCTTTGCCAATCCCCGGAACGCGGCGGCGGGTTCTCTGCGGCAGCTGGACCCGAAGATTGCCGCCAAGCGCCGGCTGGATATTCTGATCTTCAATCTGCAGCTCTGCGAGGGCCGGGACTTTGCCACCCATTCCGAGACCCTGGACTATCTGCGGAGCTTGAAATTCAAGGTGATTCCCTATACCCTCTGCACCGGGCAGGGCGAGATCGACGCGCAGATTGCCGCCGTGGACGAGAACCGAGGCACGCTCAGCTACGACATCGACGGCGCTGTGGTGAAGCTGAATGACCTGAGCGCCCGGCAGAAGCTGGGCTCCACGGCCAAGTTTCCCCGTTGGGCCGCAGCTTACAAGTATCCCCCTGAGATCAAGGAGACCGTCCTGCGGGAGATCGTGGTTCAGGTGGGCCGAACCGGCGTGCTGACTCCCAAGGCTGTGGTGGATCCGGTGCGTCTGGCTGGTACTACCGTTACCAACGCCACCCTCCACAACCAGGATTTCATCACCGAGAAGGATATCCGGATCGGGGACACCGTCCGCATCCGCAAGGCGGGGGAGATCATCCCTGAAATTTTGGGCGTGGTGCCCGAGAAGCGGCCTGCTGACGCCGTGCCCTACCTGCTGCCGACGTGCTGTCCGGTCTGCGGGGCTCCTGTGGAGCGGGACGAGGACGGAGCCGCCACCCGCTGCACCGGAGCGGAGTGCCCTGCCCAGCTAAGCCGGAATATCGCCCACTTCGTCTCCCGTGACGCCATGGACATTGACGGCTTAGGGGACGCCATCGTGGAGCAGCTGATCCAGAGCGGCCATATCCAGTCTCCCGCTGACCTCTATTTTCTGACCCTTGAACAGCTCTCCTCCCTTTGGAAGAAGGGGGACAAGGCACCCAAAAAGCTGCTGGCCTCCATCGAGGCCAGCAAGGAAAACGACCTGTCCAAGCTGATCTACGCCCTGGGCATTCGCCAGGTGGGAGCCAAGGCCGGCAAGGTGCTGGCCCAGGCCTTCGGCACCCTGGATGCCCTTATGGAGGCGGATGAGGAACGGCTCACTCAGGTTCCGGACGTGGGGGCCATCACAGCCAGGAGCATCGTCTCCTGGTTCCGCAGCGGGCAGTCCCGCCACATGGTGGAGCGTCTGCGGCAGGCAGGAGTGAATTTTGTCTCCAAGGTGGAAATTACCGACCGCCGCTTCGAGGGCAAGACCTTCGTCCTCACCGGGGCCCTGAGCCGCTTCACCCGGGAGGAGGCCGAGGAGAAGATCGAGCTCTACGGCGGCAAGGCCAGCGGCTCTGTGTCCAAGAAGACCAGCTACGTCGTCGCCGGTGAAGCCGCGGGCTCCAAGCTCCGCAAGGCCAACGAGCTTGGCATCCCGGTGCTGAACGAGGAAGAATTTTTGGAAATGCTGCAATAGAAGTGACAAGTGACAAGTGACAGGTGACAAGTGACAATTACGCACCAGCCTGTAGGGACGGCACTCTGCCGTCCGCGTTTCCTTGTAGGGGGCGGCGCCCTCGACGCCCCGCAGCTATCGACAAGTAAGGGGTAAGAAGCAAGAAGTAAGAAGTAAGAAGCAAGAAGTAAGATTTGCCAGGTGGGCCAGCCGGTCCCGTGGCGCACCGGTGTGCGCCGCTACCGGACGCCTGCCGTTCCCGCAACAGAATACCGAAACGGGCAGTCCGGCACATTGGCCGGACTGCCCGTTTGTGAATCTGTTTTCAAATTCTGAGAATTTGAAAAAACCGCGATGATTCGTTCTTTGCTTTACGTTTTACGTTTAATTTTTGGTGTTAGTTTCGATTCGAGGACCCGGCACAGTCACCAGTAACCGCTTGTAGGGACAAGCACTGCTTGTCCGCCTGCCCCTCCGTTCGTTGCAGCTTGCGGGGCAGGCCACAGCTTCGTGTCACAGTCTGCCGTCAGAGCGCCTGTGCTGCAAAATGGTGCGTCCCGTGACGCTGTTTCAGT
>JAEEZZ010000029.1 GCA_016292255.1 Oscillospiraceae bacterium | reverse complement strand
TTTGAGGACTTCCAAAAGCAACTTGCCGTATGGCAGTGGAAATACAACGACTTCCCCATGCGTCCCCTCAAATGGCGTTCCCCAAAGGACGTTCTTTATTCTTTCCCCTGCTGTAAACTATGATTGACAAACCTACAAAAAGCCAAAGAAAACCCCCGTTGTATGCGTTGACGAACGCGCAGATCTGTGATACAATATGCCACGCAAATCACGCGGGGGCCATCCCGGCGTATTCGGAGGAAGCCATGATACTGTCAGATAAGACCATCACAAAAATGCTGGAGGAAAAGCGCCTGGTGATCGAGCCGATCACCCCGGAGCAGATCCAGCCGGCCAGCGTTGACATCCGCCTGGGCAACACGTTCAGCGTGGCGGATGAGACCTCCACCGGCATCATCACGCTGAAAAACGAGATCCAATATAAGACCATCACTACGGACACCTATCTGATCATGCCGGGGCAGTTCGTGTTGGCTACCACCGTGGAATATTTTGAGCTTCCCAACAATTTGACCGCCTTCGTGGAGGGCCGCAGCTCCCTGGGTCGAATGGGGCTGTTCATCCAGAACGCGGGCTGGGTGGACCCCGGCTTCAAGGGGGAGATCACCCTGGAGCTCTTCAATGCCAACAAGTGCGCCATCGAGCTGAAGGCGGGCCGCAGGATCGGCCAGCTGGTCTTTGCGGAGATGGACGACTACGCCCTGCATCCCTATCGGGGAAAGTACCAGGATCAGCGGGGCGCCACCGGCTCCAGAGTCTTCCTGGATCACGATTGAACCAAAAGCCAATGAAGAACGCCTCCGCAGTTTTCTGCCGCGGAGGCGCGCTTTCAGATCTCAGCGTTTTTTGTAGAGAATCAGCTCCGGGTCTGTGCCCTCCGCGCCGTAGCTGCAGATCAAAAGGAAGTCCCGGTTGGCCAGAACGCCGAAGCAGCGGCCCGGCTCCTTTGCGGATTCCAGCTGGTTGCCCAGATAGGTTGCCTGATCGTTCAGAAACTTTATGCTGATCCCGCTGGGAAGCGGATAGGCCAGGTTCACGTATGCGCCCACGAGGGCGTTCAGCTTTTCCAGCCGCGGCATCCCGTCGATGTGCAAGGCGTTGATTTCGTCCGTCAGCTGCTGCTTGAAGGCCTCGAAGCTGCCGCCGTCGCTGAATTGGTCAAAGTGCTTCCAGTAGTCCAGCTTTGGCAGCATTTCCTTCATGTAGGAGCGGGCCTGCTCCTCGGAGAAGCCCTGGCTTGCCATGTGCGGCACGCAGACGTCGATCAGATCGTCCATGTCGCTGTAGGTAAAGGTACCGTCCGCGTAGCACCACTTGCAGTATTCCTCGTTGCGGGTTCCGTCCTGCTCCCGGCTGATAATCGTGTCCTCCAGGGGCATTCCGCAGCACTGGCAGATGAGGGGCCGCGGCGCGCCCAGCAGGGTGTTGATGGAAACGTCATAGAGCCTGGACAGCAGCTTCAAGGTCTCGGTATTCGGTACGGTTTCGCCGTTTTCCCAGCGGGAGACGGCCTGACGCGTCACAAAAACCTTTTCTGCAAGCGCGTCCTGGGAAAGCCCGTTTTTTGTCCGCAGCTCCAATAATATGTCTTTCGTGTTCATACTGTCACCTCCTGCCGGTATTATAACACAGAAATATGACGCTGAAAAGCAACAGATTGTTGCGTGCGACTTTTCCGGACTTCCGCACTTGCAGAATTGACTGAAATATGCTATGATGAGAAAAATATTTTTGATCAGGTAAAGCCATGAAAACAGATGATCGTACCGTTCTGCGCGCCACCCTGGCCACCGTTCTTTGCCACAGCTTCTGGGGCCTCAGCTTTCTCGCGTCCAGGACCGGCTTGAACTCGGCCCACGTGTTCGTGTTTTTGAGTCACCGCTTCCTGCTGTCGTTTTTGATCATGCACCTGTTTCCCCGCCAGGTGGCCCGCCTGCGGGAGGCCAAGGGCTTCCTGCTGCCCCTTGTGGCCCTGGGCATGGCCCAGCCTGTGATCTACTTCCTGGGGGAGCAGTTCGGCATCCTCCATTCCACCACCAGCTTCTCCGGCGTCATGATCGCCATGATCCCGGTGGTCTCCACCCTGGCGGCCTGGCCGATCCTGAAGGAACGGCCCACCGGCGGCCAACTGCTGTTCAGCCTGCTTTCCGTGGGCGGTGTCATCGGCATCGGTCTGATGAACGAAGATTCCGGCGCCCTGGATTGGATCGGCGTGGCTGCCCTGCTGGTGGCTGTGGCCGGGGCGACGGCCTATACGCTTCTGTCCAGGCGCATCGCCGGCCGGACCTCTCCCTTTGCCAGGACCTACGCCATGATGGGTGTGGGGGCCGTGTTTTTCACGGTGCTGGCCATGATTCGCTGCGAGGGCAGCCTGGCGGCCTACGTCCAGCCTCTGGGGGAGACGCCCTACCTGCTTTCGGTGCTGTTCCTCTCCCTGTTCTGCTCCGTCATCAGCTTCTTCCTTTCCGGCTATGCCATCACGCGGCTGCCTGTTGCCCGGGAAACGGTGTTTTCCAATCTCACCACCGCCGTGGCGGTTTTCGCCGGTGTGGTCTTCCTCCATGAGCCCTTCTCCTGGCTGTCTCTGGTCTGCATTTTGCTGATCCTGGTGGGCATCTACGGTGTCCAGCGGACGGCGAAGGAGAGAGAATAAACCCGGTCCCCTGCTGCCCACAGCAGGCCGCGTCCCCATTGTCGAACCAAAACACAGAAAACGAAAGGAGACAGATCCGCATGAACGAAGTCTATCAGTTTCTCAAGAAAGCCGACACCTATTACCTGGCTACGGTAGAGGGCGACCAGCCCAGAGTTCGTCCCTTTGGGACCGTGGAGCTCTTCGAGGACAAGATCTACATCCAGACCGGCAAGGTGAAGCCTGTTTCCAAGCAGCTTCACGCCAACCCCAAGGCGGAGATCTGCGCCTTCTGCGAAGGAAAATGGATCCGCGTGGCCTGCGAGCTGGAGGCCGACGAGCGGGTAGAGGCCAAGAAGCATATGCTGGACGCCTACCCCATGCTGCGGGAGATGTACGACGAAAACGACGACAATACCGAGGTCTTCTTCCTCAAGAACGGCACTGCCACCTTCTGCGCCTTCGGCCAGGAGCCCAGAGTCGTGAAATTCTGACCGTATCACGAAAACAGCCTGCCCTCCGGATTAGCGGAAGGCAGGCTGTTATTGATTTGCGTGTTCAGTTCCCCGTGACGGTGGGAGCGGTGGTGACTACGGGGACGTTGTTGGCGGGTGACTCGGAGGCGTCCCGGCCCTCCACGTTTATGTGGCTGACGTCCATGCCTTCCTTTTCGGCCCGGTTGGCGCAGAAGGAGCACATGGCGGTGCGGCCGGCCTCAATGGCCTCGGTGACGGAGCCCTTGTAGAGGGTGTTGGAGTTCTTGATGGAGCCGCAGTCCTCGTAGACGTGGTACTTGTGGCCGAATTGGGTCCAGTATACGTCGCCGGTGATCTGCTGCTCCGCCTCTTCCTTCTGCTCGGCGGAGATGGGGTTGAAGTCGGCGGAGGCCACGCCGGTGATCAGCAGGGCTACCACAGCCACGATGGTGGCGATGAGCTTGGTCTTCTTATCCAGCTTGTCGTTCTTCAGCAGCAGGACGATGAGGGGAATGAAGCAGATGCAGGCCATGATGACGCCCAGCTCGTTCCAGAGGTAGAACAGGAACTTGCCCCGCTTCTCGCTCATGGGCTTGATGTGGTTGGCCTTCTTCCAGAGCTGGGCCGCGAAGATGGCGAAGCCCATGTCCAGCACGATGGCGATGATCAGGAAGAGGGTCATGTTGAAGGGCGGGTAGAAGTATTCCAGCAGGGCCATGATGGCGAAGACCTCGCACACGATGGCCAGCAGCCACAGAACGCAGGCGCCGATCCGCAGACCCACAGTGCTGCCGCCGGTGGGCTTGTTGGGGGTGATGACGGTCTGGGGCTTCTTGGCAGCGGCAGGCTTCTTTGCAGGCTCAGCCGCTTTTTTTGCGGGCTCCGCGGCCTTCTTTTCCGTATTGCGGACGATCTTTTCTGCCATTAGGAAATTCCTCCGTTTCTTTTTCTCAAAATATAGGGGAATTGCTACCTTCTATTATCTATATCCTGTGGTTTTTTGTCAATAGGAGATTTCGTGTTTTTTGTAATATTATACCAAAGGCAGGCGGCTGCGTAGCCCAGGAGCGCCCCGCAGGTGTTGAGGATCAGGTCGTCCAGCTCCGAGATCCCGGAGCCCAGCACAAACTGCCCCGTTTCCACGAACAGCGACAGCAGAAAGCCCCACAGCGCAGCCCGCAGCAGCGGAAATCTATGCCGTAGGGACGGCACCCTGCCGTCCGCGTCGCCCGCTCCTGCAGCGCCGGCAATCTGCCAGCCATTGGCGCGCTGTGCCTCACGTATCCGTATCAGCGCTCCAACCGGCATAAACCACACCAGATTTCCCACGAAGAGATAGGTGAAATACCGCCAGTAGCCCACCCGAACCAGCTTGGCGTAATAGGCAAAGGCGTCCCATTCGATCCGTCCGGAAAAAAGCCCGTTGGAAAAGCAGTCGTCCCGGAACACGGTGAGCCGCAGCAGGACGGCAAGCCATATCGCGGCCAGAATGAAAAGCACTTTTTTCATGTCATTCTCAATTCTCAATTAGTTTCAGCGCCAGCTCCGCCGCGGCCTCCGCTGCCTGGGCCCGGACGGCGGCCCGATCTCCGTCAAAGTGGCATTCCCGCACCAGGGTGGTCTTGCCGTCGGAGGCGCTGACGTAGACCAGCCCCACCGGGCGGCCTGTGTCGTCGGAGTTGGGGCCCGCGATGCCTGTGATGCCCACGCCCAGATCCGCGCCGATCACCCGCCGAACCCCTTCGGCCATCTGCCGGGCCACAGGCTCCGAGACGGGGCCGAGGCTGTCCAGATCGGCCTGCTCCACCCCCAGGATCTCATGCTTGATCCGGTTGCAGTAGGAGATCACCCCGCCGGGATAAACGGCTGAGCTGCCGGCAATATCGGTGATGGACTTCCCCAGCAGGCCCCCCGTGCAGGACTCAGCGGTGGCGATCGTAACAGCCCGCGCTTTCAGGGCCTCTACAAGCAGCTTGACCTTATCCATTGTACCGCACCTTGACCAGCTCCGTGTTCTCGATGGCCCGGGCGATCAGCCCCTCCACGTCCAGCTTTTCTTCAATGCGCTCCGCCTCGGCCAGCTTGGGCTTGGTCTTGGGGTGCTTGGGGGTAAAGACGGTGCAGCAGTCCTCGTAGGGGAGGATGGAGGTGTCCAGGGTGTCGATGCGGCGGGCGATGACCACGATCTCCTCCTTGTCCATGCCGATGAGGGGGTGGAACACGGGCATATCTGCTACCGCGTGGGTCACTGCCATGGCCTGCATGGTCTGGGAAGCCACCTGGCCCAGGTTCTCGCCGGTGACCAGGCATTCGCAGCCGTGATCCCGGGCGATCCGCTCCGCGATCCGCATCATGAACCTACGCATGATGATGGTGAAGTATTCCTCGGGGCAGTTGTCCCGGATGGCCTCCTGGATCTCGGTGAAGCCCACGATGTCCACGGTCATCCGGCCGCAGTAGCGGGCCATTTTCCGGGCCAGCTCCAGCACCTTGTCCTTGGCCAGCTCCGAGGTGTAGGGGTAGGAGAAGAAGTGGATGGCCTCCAGCTCCACCCCCCGCTTGGCTATCATGTAGCCCGCCACAGGGGAGTCGATGCCGCCGGAGAGCAGCACCGCAGCCCGGCCGCCCACGCCGGTGGGCAGGCCGCCGGCTCCGGGCTCCGCCGGGCCGTGGACGTAGGCGGCGAAATCCCGCACCTCCACGTAGACGGTGTAATCCGGATGGTGCACGTCCACCGGCACCTCGGGATAGGCCTCCGCCAGCCGCCCGCCGATGAGCTGGGAGATCTGGATGGAGTTCAGGGGGAAGCGCTTGTCGGAGCGCTTGGATTCCACCTTGAAGGACTTGGCTGCCGCCAGATCGTCCCCCAGGTAGTTTATCACGGCGTCAAAGATGGCGTTCTCGTTCTTCTCGCAGGGACGGCAGCGGCAGAGGGAGATGGCCCCGAAGATGCAGTGGCAGGCGTCCCAGGCCCCGTCCAGGTCGCAGAGCTCGTTTTCCGGCTCCACGTACACGGTGGATTGCAGAATGGAGACCTTGAATTCCCCAAAGGGCCGCATCCGCCGGGCCACGTTGGTCCGCAGCTTGTTTTCAAACATCTTCTTGTTCGCGCCCTTCAGCACGATCTCGCCTAATTTAAGTAAGAATATCTCGTTCATATGTGGTTCTCCTTGTTCAGAGTTCAGGGTTCAGGATTCAGAGCTCAACGCAAAGCCTTCCCCTTGAGGGGAAGGTGGCATCGGGCGTCTCACGGAAGCCCGATGACGGATGAGGTGGTGCCTCGGCGAGCGCACACGGTTTCAATACCGTGAGCGGCAAGATCAGCGCCAGCCTTCCCCTTGAGGGGAAGGTGGCATCGGGCGTCTCACGGAAGCCCGATGACGGATGAGGTGGGACTGTTGAGCAGAGTGGTGTCGGCAGTGTGTCAGACTTCCATGTCTAAATGCCGCATAATATCCTCGCAGACCCCGCGAAAATTACGATTGACATCCGCGTTGGAGTAGCGCAGAACTGTCAGCCCCTGCTCACGCAGGAAGCGGTCTCTGCGCTCGTCGTGCTTTTGTCCCTCTTCTTCATAGTGCTGCCCTCCGTCAAGCTCCACAACGAGCTTTGCGGAGGCAAAATAAAAATCAACAATATAAGTCCCGATGGGCTTTTGCCGATTTGCGGAGATGCCAACGGTTTTGAAAAAGTCGTACCAAAGGTGTCGTTCTTCCTTCGTCATCTCACGACGAAGACGCTGGGCGTTGGCTTTGTTGGCAGGGTTGTTCAGGAAATTCATCATGTTTCCTTTCTGTTTTGTCGATACAGACGCAAGATCGGGATACCACCTCATCCGGCGCTTCGCGCCACCTTCCCCTCAAGGGGAAGGCTTGCGCTGACCGTGGCTGGTGTCGTATCGGGGTGTGCGGCGCGCTTTCGGG
>JAEEZZ010000028.1 GCA_016292255.1 Oscillospiraceae bacterium | reverse complement strand
TTCTTGTTTGTTTTGGATTATAATATCTGTCAGTGGTAAGGTTTTTCATGACAGTTAAATTGTACCACATAAACGAATGACTCCCAAGCCCTTTTTTGAGCCTGGGAGCCATTTGTTTGTCTTGGGACTTTTTTCACAGCCTCGTTTTTTCATTTCTCAAAAATAACAGTTGACAAAATTGGAAAATCGTTATATAATACGCGAGCATGAACGCCCGACCACGTTCTTGCCGAAGCGGGGGAGACCGCCGCGGACAACCGAATACGGAGTGGTATCGAAGCGGTCATAACGAGCACGACTGGAAATCGTGTGTACGTCAAAAGCGTACCGAGGGTTCGAATCCCTCCCACTCCGCCAAAGCAAAAATCCTGTCACGCAAGTGGTAGGATTTTTGCTTTGTTTTTTCATTCGCAAAAAATACAAATCTGAAAATGGCTATAACGAATTCTCCGTTATCCGCATTAACAGACAAAGAGAGGTTGCCGACTGCGAAAAAGCACGCGTCTTCCTCTCTGCGGCGCACATATCTACACCGTGAAAACAAGTCGTAAGTATCAAAATTAATGTATTCTGTTTTTATGAATGAAGGATCGAAACATGAAAAAGACGTCAAAGAAAAGCACTGTGACAATTTCCGTAGCGGCCTTTGTGATTCTGCTGCTCGGCATCGGCCTGCTTGTATGGGTTCTGCCCGCACGAAACGCGGAGAATGAAGAATCCGCTGCCACAACACCTGAAAGCACGGTACATGAGATTGCGCTCTCCGCTCCTGCCACGCAGGAGGAAAACGCGGAAAGCACGAACGCAGACACGTCGGAGCAGACGACCACTTCCGAACAGGAGCCCATCGACGAGGAAAAAAGCCGGAAGAAGAGCTTGCCGCAGCCTATCAGGCAGCGGAGGAGCTTTTGTCCGCAGGGAACCGGGAGGCAGCCTATAAAGCGTTTATGGCGCTGGAGGATTATCGGGACAGCAAGCAGCGCGCAGACACCATCTATGAGAGTGTGACGGGGCGCGATGTGCTGGCAAATGCGAGCATCGGCGATATAGTCGTCTTCGGCACTTACGAACAGGACGGCAACAGAACAAACGGGTCTGAATGGATCGAATGGCTGGTGCTTGACAAGGAGGAAGACAGAATCCTCGTCATCAGTAAATACGGTTTGAGCAGTCAGGCGTATAACGCGAGCGCGAATCCTATCTCCGTCACCTGGGAGCACTGTACTGCGAGAGATTTCCTGAACCGGCGCTTTCTGCAGGATGCATTTAGTGAGGAGGAGCAGGCCAGGATCCTGACGGTTACGGTCTGCGCGGAGCAAAATCCCGTTTTCGACACGGATTCGGGAGACGATACCCAGGACAAGGTGTTTTTGCTGAGCATTGGGGAAGCAGACAGGTATTTCAGCTCCGACGAGGCGAGGAGATGTGTTCCCACGCCGAACACCGTGGCACAGGGCGTCTGCGTCAGCATCACGTATGAATCGGACGGCCGCGCCACCTGTTGGTGGTGGCTGCGGAAGCCGGGGCGCCGGAACAACCTGGCCGCCTGCATAGACGAAGATGGTACTATCCACCCCAGTGGCTATGAAAACAACGTCGACAACGTTGCAGTACGCCCTGCTATGTGGATCGAAATCGGCTGAACGCAGGACGATCTGAACGACACAAGGCAAAAATCCTGCCGACGACAGTCGGCGGGATTTTTTCAATGCAAATTGTAACTGTTCAGTCGGGTCGTAGGGCGGCCTGACCACAGGCCGCCGTGCTGTCCGTTTTTGCCGTGTTTCCGGCGGCCAGAGGTCTACCCATAAAGGGCACAGGTTGCCGCCCTACGCAAGGAAGGGGCGACTGAACAGATACTGCAAATTTTGTAGATTTGTGGATTTTTATACTTCAAAAATTGATCCGACTGTGATATAATGAATGAGAACGAAGAAGACAAATAAAGATGGATAGCAACTTTGTAAACGACCGATCAGGATAATCAAAAAAAGGCAGGGGTTATGCAATGAAAAAAGCGTTACTGTTTTTTGCACATCTGTTTGGCTTTGAAAAACTGAATGATTACGAAAAAGGATATTTGCATGACGCAAATATCCGCAGCAGCTGTTATATGGGCGTGATCGTTGTATTGCTTGAAATCTGGATGCTGGTCCGGCAGACGCATTTTAAGATCATTCCCAAGTACCAGGCAGGGGGAGACTTTTTCCAATTATTGGTGAAGTACACCTCCAAGTATTGGCTGTTCCTGCTGATCGGTCTTGGCATTATGCTGTTTTGCTTGTTCCAGAAAAAGAAAACGCTGTCGAAAGGCCGTTTTCTCTCTCTGATGATCGTCGGCGTTCTGTGCATCCTCTATACTGCTGTCATCACGCTGGAGACCTTTATCAAGCCGAACGATTCGATCACGCCTGTGATGGCTGGCATTATGAACGCCATGCTGATCACCATTTACGTTTTGCTTTTTGCAATCGGCGTCACGATCGTCAGCTATGCGCTGGTGAGATATCTGAAGAAGAAAAACGCCGCTGTGTTCGAGCATCTGGCGATCATTTTGTTCACGCTGGTCTGCCTTGCCTTTGGTATCTATGTTTCATACAGCGACTTCTGGGACGGAAAACAGATTATTTGTTATCTGACAATGGTCATTTACGTTGGCTGTCTGCTGATCTACCGTCCCTACATTACGATTCTGATCCTCGTTGCCAGCTTCGGCTCGTTCTACGGCATTCTGCTTACCTTCCAGAACGGCATGACCTTCCACAGCCAGGAGGTAATGATCAGCGGCGTCCTTGAGACATACATCTCCGGCGACTCCGTAAACTACGTCACGTTTCTGATTTCTCTGGCCACGATCTGCTTTGCCATCTATCACGGCCGGTTGAATGAGGCAAGAAAATCCAAGGCGTTGGAGAAAAGCGCTGAAGAAGATTCTCTGACCGGTATGAAAAACTACAACTATTTTGTTGATCTGGCCATAGAAGAGGTCGCAAATCTCCCGGAGCCGATTTCCGAACATGTATTCCTGTTCCTTGATGTGCATAACTTCAAAGCGTTCAATGATCAAAGAGGCTTTGAAGCCGGCGATACCTTCCTGATCACCGTCGGAGGCTATATCACCGAAATTTTTCACGACTCCCTTTGTGCAAGGCAGGCCGACGATCACTTCACTGTACTGACCAAGACCCAAGACCTGCAGGAACGGCTGGACAAGCTGAATCGCCTGGTACATGCCTATGACCCCGACATCCTCATGGGTATCAACTGCGGCGGCTACCATTTGACCAATCAAAAAGAGGATCCGCGCATGGCGATCGACAGAGCCCGCTACGCGGCCCATACGATCAAGGATCGATTCCAGACGATCTATGCCGAATACGATAAAAAAATGAGCGAGGCGTTTCGCAAGCGCCTGTACATCATCAACAATATCGACAATGCCGTTCAGAACGGCTGGATCGTACCGTTTTACCAGCCGGTCGTATGGTCGGACAGCGAGAAGCTGTGTGGCTGCGAGGCCCTGGCCCGATGGATCGATCCGACATACGGACTGCTGGCTCCCTACGAGTTTATCCCCGTGTTGGAAGAATATCGCTTGATCCATAAGCTGGATAAGTCTATCTTCACAAGCGTCTGCAAGGATCTGCGGGCGGCGATGGATGCCGGAAAGCCGGTCTTCCCGGTATCGCTGAACTTCTCCAGATTGGATTTTGAGCTGATGGACGCAGTTCAGGAGCTGGAAAACCTGGTGGTCTATTACCGCATCCCCAAGGAACTGATCCACGTCGAAGTGACAGAGAGTGCCCTGACGGACAATTTCGTTTACCTGAACACAGCGATCAACCGCATTAAGGAGCTGGGCTACTCCCTCTGGCTGGATGATTTCGGAAGCGGGTATTCTTCGCTGAACGTGTTGAAGGACTATCAGTTTGACGTAATCAAGATTGATATGCGCTTCCTGTCGAATCTCGAAAGCAACGAGAAAGCGAGAACGCTGATCGACTGCATCATCCATATGGCAAACAGAATCGATATGCTCACCCTAACGGAGGGCGTTGAGACCGCGGCCCAGGCCAAGTTCCTCAATCAGCTCGGCTGCAATCGCCTGCAGGGCTATCTGTTCGGAAAACCGATCGCAAAGAATGATCTTTACAAGAGAATCCAGAATGGAGAGCTGGTCGTTTCGGAAAATCTGATTGGAAAATAACTCGGAAACGATAATGTTGAGGTGAACCGAATGGATCGAAACGCGATCACCGCACTTTTTGAAAAATACGTAAAAAAGCTTCGCATTACCCCCGCCTGGGACGTCAAGCTGGAATTCGTGGAGGATCCGGCGTGGCGAAAGACCGGCGATTTCAAGATCGACTGCGACGACAGGAAAGCGATCCTGCTGCTGAACGCAGCGGATCCGAAGCAGGAAAACATGGAAGAGGTCATCGTCCACGAGCTGATGCACATTAAGATGTATCCGCTGGATCAAGTGACGGAATCGCTGATCGTAAACTGCTTTGAAGAAGGATCCACAGTCCGCAGCTTTGCTTATCAGCAGTTTTTCAACGCTCTGGAACAGACAGTGGAAGAACTGACCAAGTGCTTCCTGCTGGAGTTCGGAGACAACAAAAACTTGTCCTACGGCAGGTGCAGAC
The DNA here is from genome assembly GCA_016292255.1 of Oscillospiraceae bacterium. Classification (GTDB taxonomy): domain Bacteria; phylum Bacillota; class Clostridia; order Oscillospirales; family Oscillospiraceae; genus JAFRPC01. The sequence continues at coordinate 46,636 of JAEEZZ010000028.1, read as the reverse complement.
GGGAGAAGTCCTTCAATGAGCTGTATGATGGACTGTCCAATATTGAGTAAGCGATGGAAAAAATCAAGACCAATCGGCTGCTGCTTAGACCCTTTCGTGCCTCGGATTACGACGACCTGTATGAGTTCCTGTCCCAGCTGCGGGACGATGAATTTGAAGGTTATCCCGGCATTAACTATGAGAACGGCATAGAACAACTGAAAGCCCGCCTTAATTCCGAGGAATACTATGCCATTGAGTTGACTTCCGCCGGAAAGGTGATCGGGAACATCTACTGCGGCATTCGGGAATACGGAGCAAGGGAAGTCGGGTACATCGTCAACAGGTCGTACCAGAGAAACGGCTATGCAGCCGAGGCTCTTTCCGCAGTGATCGCGTACGCCTTTCAAAGAGGCGTTCACCGCGTCTATGCTGAGTGCGACCCCAGGAATACCCCGTCCTGGAAGCTGCTGGAAAAGGTCGGAATGCATCGGGAGGCACACTTCCGGCAGAAAATCTATTTTCACACCGAAGCAAACGGCGTTCCAAGATGGAAGGATACCTATGTGTACGCAAGCTTGCACACCGCCGGTCTGTTGGCATCGGAAATCGACTGCCACAAGCTGACCGACGAAATCGTGGATCGGGTGCTGTACCGTGGCCTGGAGGACACCGGGGCGCGGGCAGACTGTATCCTGGTTTTGGGAAGCACGAAAGCTTTCCAGTATAAGATCCCCGTTGCGGCAGAGGCGTACCGGAACCACCGTGCGCCCAAGATTCTGCTCAGCGGCGGAAGCGTGAAGGCTTTTCCCGAGGGAGAAATGAGCGAGGCCGAGCATATGCGTCTTCACGCCATCGCCCAGGGCGTCAGGGCAGAGGATCTGATTTTGGATACATCTTCCCGGAATACCGTGGAAAATATGTTTGGATCGCTGCTGGCAATGCAGCGGGCGTTTTGCATTGACCGGGTGAAAAAGATCCTGCTTGTGACCACTTCATTTCATATGCGAAGAAGTCTCGCTCTTGCAAGATACCTGTTTCCGCCGCACATAGAAGTGCTGCCCTGCCCGGCGGAGGACACCCATACGCGGCGCGACAACTGGATGGAAAGCGAAGTAGGCCGAAAGCGCGCAGTGGATGAAGTTGAAAAAATCATTGCCTGCGTAAAAAACGGACTGATTCCGGATTTTGAACTGTAAGGCAGAATGAACGGAACCGACAGGAACGCTGAAATTCCTTGACAAATCTGATCCCGTCGGTTAATGTATAAACAGAATGTTACGTGCCGAAAAAGCATGGGAAAGGGGAGCGGCGTCTTGGAACCGAACGATTATCGTGCGCTGGAGCCGCACCCCGAGGATCTTGCCCTGCGGGAGGAGATTGCCAGGCTCCGGGCCTCTCTGACGGCGCTGCTTCTGCAAAAGGACGACCTGCTTTTGGTTCAATGCCGCCGGATCGAGGCGGCATATCTGCGTCGCTTCGGGGCTTTGGAGTTGAAGGTCTACGAATGCTGGTGCGACTGTCTGCGGGCCAAGCGGAAGGCAAAGATGATCCGAGCCTGCCGCAACCGCCGGGAGCAGGCGGACGAAGGCCAGATCGAAGCCGCACTGGATCAGGAGCTTTCCGAATACCGGGAAGAGCTGACGAACCGCTTTCGCCGGGTGGAGAGCGTCATGGAGCGGCGGGAGGGCCCAGGCCTCACCCAGCGCGGGCAGAAGGAACTGAAGGATCTCTACCGAAAGGCAGTGAAGGCCCTGCATCCGGATCTTCATCCGGGAGAGGATCAAGAACGGGAACGGACCCTGGATCAAGCCATGCGGGCCTACCGGGCCGGTGACCTGGAGACCCTGCGTACCATCTGCGATGCTCTGGAGCCCACCCCGGAGGACGCCGTTTCCACGCTGGACGAGCTTCGCATGGAGGTCAAGCGCCTGCGGGCCGGGATCCGCTCCTTTGACGAGCAGCTGGAGGAGATCAAATCCAAGTATCCCTTCAGCGCCCGGGTCTACCTGGAGGACGAAGCCCAGGGCCGCGCCCGGGAAGCGGAGCTGAAAAAGCAGCTGCAGGAGCTTCGCGATCGCACCGCCCGTTATGAGGCGGAGATCGCCCGGATGCTGGATCCGGAGTCCGAAGAGGAAGAAACGCTATGAAGGAACTGAGCAAAACCGGCTCGGGCAGTCTGCTGCAAACACTGCACGCGGATCTGCAAACGCCCGCGCCCTATTCCTCCGATGTTCTGCTCCTGCAGACCTATGTGGCCGGAACCACCCACACAGCCGGCTTGGAGGAGTTGGAGCCCTTTTTGAAGCCGGGAGATCGGCTGGATCTGGTTCGGATCCCGGACAATCCTTCTGATCCCAACGCCATCAAGATCTACACCCGGGACCGGGTCAAGCTGGGCTATGTGCCCCGCAAGGAGAACCACATCCTCGCCCGGCTCATGGATGCCGGAAAGCTGCTCTATGCAAAAATCCTGTCGAAGCATTGGCAGGGGGATTGGCTCTATATCGATATCGAAGTATATCTGAACGACGACTGACGGAGGAAGCGCGCCGAATGATTGATACATACGTGGCCTTTGACGTGGAGACCCCCAACAGTCGGAACGACCGCATGAGCGCCATCGGCGTCGTGGTGGTGGAGGACGGGGAGCAGACCATGAACTTCTACTCTCTGGTCAACCCGGAGGAGCCCTTCGACGCCTTCAATATCCAGCTCACCGGGATCACGCCCCGCATGGTTCGGAATCAGCCCACCTTCCCGGTGCTCTGGGAGCTGCTGCGCCCTCTGTTGGACAGGGGTATCCTCTGCGCCCACAACGCCATCTTTGACCTGGGCGTCCTGGGCAAGTGCCTGCGGGATTACGGCATCGACTGGAAGCCCGCGGCGGAATACGTCTGCACCTGCCAGATGGGTCGCAAGCTGCTGCCCCAGGCGGAGAACCACCGCTTGAATACCCTGGCGGAGCTGCTGGATCTGCCCCTGCAGCACCACAACGCCCTCAGCGATACCAAAGCCTGCGCCGGCCTGCTCCAATACTATCTGTCACAGACCGACCTGACGCCCTTTTACAAAATCTACCGTTTTTCCTGATGATCAGCCACACGAAAAACGACAGACAAGGAGTACATCTATGATCACAGTATCTGACCTCAGTATGCAATTTGCCGGTTCTGTACTGTTTCAGCACGCGGATCTGCAATTTTCGGCAGGCAACTGCTACGGCGTCATCGGCGCCAACGGAGCCGGGAAGTCCACCCTGGTTAAAATCCTTTCCGGCGAGTTGGAGCCCACCAAGGGCTACGTGGCCATTAAGCCCGGCGTCCGGATGTCCGTGCTGAAGCAGGATCAGTTCCAGTATGATGCCTATCCCATTATGGATACGGTGATCATGGGCAATCCCCACCTGTACGAGATCATGAAGGAGAAGGACGCCATCTACGAGAAACCGGACTTCTCCGACGAAGACGGCATCCGGGCCGCTGAATTGGAAGCCGAGTTTGCGGAGCTGAACGGCTGGGAGGCGGAGTCCGACGCCAGCCGGATCCTGCAGGGTCTCGGCATCGACGTCAGCAAACACTACGACCAGATGGCCGACACCGACCCCCGGGACAAGGTGAAGGTGCTGCTGGCCCAGGCCCTTTTCGGCAACCCGGACATCATCCTGCTGGACGAGCCCACCAACAACCTGGACATCGAGTCGATCAACTGGCTGGAGGATTTCCTGCTGGACTACCCCGGCACGGTGATCGTGGTTTCCCATGACCGCCACTTCCTCAACACCGTCTGCACCAACATTGTGGACATCGACTACGGCAAGATCAAGATGTACGTGGGTAACTACGACTTCTGGTACGAATCCTCTCAGTTGGTCCAGGCCCTGCTGCGGAACAAAAACAAGCGCAACGAAGAAAAGATCGCAGAGCTGCAGGCCTTTATTTCCCGCTTCTCCGCCAATAAGTCCAAGAGCAAGCAGGCCACAGCCCGCCGGAAGCTTCTGGAAAAGATCTCCGTGGAGGAGATCCCCTGCTCCACCCGCCGTTATCCCTTCGTGGGCTTCACCCGGGAACGGGAGGTAGGCAAGGACGTGCTGTTCGTCACCGAGGTCAGCAAGACCGTGGACGGGGTCAAGCTGTTGGACAAGGTCAGCTTTATTGCCAACCGCAACGAAAAGATCGCCTTCGTGGGCGAGAACGAGCTGGCACAGACTGTGATGTTTAAGCTGCTGATGGGGGAGATGGAGCCCGACGAGGGCACCATCAAGTGGGGCGTCTCCACCTCCCAGAGCTATTTCCCCAAGGACAACACCGCCTACTTTGAAGGCCATACCGAGTCCCTGGTGGACTGGATGCGTCCCTTCTCCGAGAAGAAGGACGACGTGTACCTCCGGGGCTTCCTGGGTCGGATGCTCTTTTCCGGCGACGAGGTCTTCAAGCCCGTCTCCGTCCTCTCCGGCGGCGAGAAGGTACGCATGATGCTCTCCCGGATGATGCTCTCCGGCGCCAACTGTATCCTTCTGGATCAGCCCACCAACCACCTGGACATGGAATCCATCCAGGCAGTGAACAAGGGCGTCGCAGCTTTCCCGGGAAATGTTTTCATCGCTTCCCACGACCACGAGCTTCTGTCCACCACGGCGGACCGGATCATCGAATTCCTTCCCAACGGAAAGATCATCGACCGCCTCTGCGGCTACGACGACTACCTGGTCTGGAAGCGCGAACAAGAAAACTGAACCTATTCACCTTCAGATCTGCAATCAATCGGAGGATGCTATGAATATTATTACCATCAGCCGCGAGTTCGGCAGCGGCGGCCGGGAGCTCGGCAAGCGTATGGCCGATGCCCTGCATTGGGACTATTACGACCGGGAGATCATCGAGACTGTGGCAAAGGAGCAGGGCATGGACGCCGATTACGTTCAGTCTGTTCTGGAACGCCATGAGTGGTGGACGGTTCCCATCAGCTTTCACCGCAGCTTTGCCGTTTCCGGCGCGCCCAACACAGAGCTCCTGGTCAAGGAGAAGGAGGTCATTGAGCGGATCGCCGGCTCCGGCCGGGACTGCATCATCGTGGGCCGCAACGCGGATTATTTCCTGCGGGTCTATGATCCCTTCCGTATTTTCGTCTGTGCGGAAATGGAAGCGAAGCTTCGCCGCTGTCGGGAACGCGCGCCGGATCCCGAGACCATCACCGATAAGGAGATCGAAAAGCAGATCAAGCGCATCGACCGCAACCGTGCGGCTGTTCGGGAGCTGGTTTCCGGCGATTGCTGGGGCAACAGAAGCTGCTATCACCTGACTGTCAACACCACGGATTGGGAGATAAAAGAGCTTGCGCCTGCCGTGGCTGCGTTCGCCGCGCATTATTTTGAAAGGAAAAAGCTTCAGCCATGACCATACGTCTGTCTGATCATTTCACCTATGGTCGCCTTCTTCGCTTTTCCCTTCCATCCATGCTGATGATGGTGGTCACCTCCATCTATGGCATTGTTGACGGGTATTTTATTTCAAATTATGTGGGCAAGACGCCCTTTGCCGCTGTGAATTTCATCATGCCCTTTCTCATGCTGCTGGGCGCCATGGGGTTTATGGTGGGCGCAGGCGGCAGCGCGCTGATCGGGAAATACCTGGGAGAAGGCAGGGGAGAGGACGCCAACCGTCTGTTTTCCATGCTGATCCTGCTTACGATTTTGGTGGCGCTTGCCATTGCCGCGGCGGGAGAGCTGCTGCTCCGCCCTGTGGCGATCGCCCTTGGAGCGGATGAGGGGATGCTTCCCGGCTGCCTGCGATACGGCAGGATCCTGCTTCTGGGCCTTCCTGCCCTGATGCTCCAATTTGAGTTCCAAAGCTTTTACGTCACCGCGGAGAAGCCGAAGATGGGCCTCTATGTGACGCTGGCCGCCGGAGGCACCAACATTTTGCTGGACTGGCTGCTTGTTGGGATGCTGCATCTGGATATTGAGGGCGCAGCCGTCGCGACTGTTGCCAGTCAGGCAGTGGGAGGTCTTGTCCCGCTGGTATACTTTCTTCGTCCCAACTCCAGCCTTTTGCGGATCGGAAAAGCGAGCTTCAACGGCAGGGCTCTGGCCAAGGTGCTGGGCAATGGCTCTTCGGAATTTGTCTCAAACATTTCCATGTCGGTGGTCAGTATGCTCTACAACGCCCAGCTGATGAAATACGCTGGGGAGGACGGCGTAGCCGCCTATGGCGTCCTGATGTACGTCTGCTTCATCTTCATTGCGATTTTCGTCGGCTTTTCCGTGGGCACTGCCCCGATCATCAGCTATCACTTCGGCGCGCAGAATGTCAGTGAGCTCAGAAGCCTGCTGCGGAAGGGCGTGCTGCTGATCACCATGTTTGCGCTGCTCATGCTTGCCGCCGGAGAGCTGTTTGCCCGGCCCCTTTCAGCGCTTTACGTGGGGTATGATGAAAATCTGATGCAGATGACCCTGCGCGGCTTCCGGATCATATCGCTCTCCTTCCTCTTTTCCGCGATCCCCATTTTCGGCTCCTCTTTTTTTACCGCACTGAACGACGGAAAAACCTCTGCAATTATCTCTTTTCTTCGTACGATGGTGTTCCAGGTGGCGGCCGTGCTGCTTCTGCCCATGCTGTTTGACTTGGACGGCATCTGGATCTCCCTGGTCGTGTCTGAGCTGGCCGCCACGGTGGTGACGGCGGTGTTCTGGCTTGTAAAGCAGCCCAAATTCGGATATTGAATCGCTATAGACAGAAAAAACTTGTAAAGTGAGAAGAAATACCATGGAAAAAACAGATTCGTGTTATCAAAAATTTGTTCAGATCCTAAAAGAGGAGCTTCGCCCTGCCATGGGCTGCACGGAGCCCATCGCCATTGCCTATGCCGCCGCCAAGGCGCGCTCCGTCCTGGGCGCGCTTCCGGATCGTCTGTTGGTGGAGGTCAGCGGTAATATCATTAAGAACGTAAAAAGCGTGGTCGTTCCCCATACCGGAGGCCTCCGCGGGATCCCTGCCGCGGCAGCGGTCGGCGTCGTGGCCGGTGACCCTTCCGCTGAATTGGAGGTCATTTCCCATGTGACGGAGGATCAGATCACGGCGACCTCCGAATACCTGAAAAACACGCCTATTGAGATTTCCTGCGCGAACACGCCGCATATTTTCGATATCCAGATCACAGCCTTCCACGGGTCCGATTCTGCGTTTGTTCGCATTATAGACTATCATACGAATCTGGTGTGTATTCGGCACAATCAAGAGGTTCTGCTGGAAAAAGAGTGCGTTTCCCAGTCGGACGGGCTGACAGATCGCTGCTGCCTCACGGTGGAAAAGATCGTGGACTTCGCAGAAACGGTGGATCTGGACGACGTGCGGGAGATCCTGGAGCGTCAGATCAGCTATAATATGGCCATCGCGGAGGAAGGCCTGCGGGGCGACTACGGAGCAAATATCGGCAAGACCGTCCTGCTGCACCGGGAAAACGACATCAACTACAAGATGCGGGCCTATGCCGCCGCAGGCAGCGACGCCAGAATGAACGGCTGTGAGCTGCCTGTGGTCATCAACTCCGGCAGCGGCAACCAGGGCATCACGGCTTCCGTCCCCGTCATTGTCTACGCCCGGGAGACCAACAAGACTCACGAGGATCTGCTGCGTGCCCTCTGCGTTTCCAATCTGGTCACCACCCATTTGAAGACCGGCATCGGTCGGCTGTCCGCCTACTGCGGCGCTGTCAGCGCGGGCGTGGGGGCCGGAGCAGGCCTGGCCTATATCAAGGGCGGCCGCTATGAGATGATCGCCCATACCGTGGTAAACGCTGTGGCGGTCACCTCCGGTATCATCTGCGACGGCGCCAAGGCCAGCTGCGCGGCAAAGATCGCTTCCGCTGTGGATGCGGGCCTGTTGGGCCTTGCCATGTATGAAAACGGCAATCAGTTCTTCGGCGGCGACGGCATCGTCAAGAAGGGCGTAGAGAACACCATTGCCACCGTGAGCAAGCTGGCCCGCTTTGGCATGGAACAAACCGACAAAGAGATTATTCAACTGATGATGGAAAGCTGATTTCCTTCAGCTTTCCCCATAGGAGGCGACAAACACATGATTAACGGTTATCCGATTTGGGTCGTTTTGCTGATTGGTCTCGGTGTGTTTGTTGCCTCCTTTGTTGACGCCATCGGAGGCGGAGGCGGTATTATTTCCGTTCCCATCTACCTGGTGGCGGGGCTGCCCACGCATTTCGCTCTGGGCACAAATAAGATGTCCTCCGGCATCGGCACTGCGGCCTCCACCATTCGGTATCTGAAACACGGATTCGTGGATTGGTCGTTGGCGCTGCCCTCTGTGCTGCTGGCTGTGGTGGGGGCCTATCTGGGGACGAGCCTCCAGCTTTTGGCGGACGAGCGGATCCTCAAATATGTTCTGCTCATTGTGCTGCCGGTCGCCGCCATCTTCTTACTCCGAAAAAAGAGCTTGCCCGAGACAAAAGGGGAGCTTCCGCTCTGGAAGCGCCGCCTGTTTATCTGGGCATCGTCCTTTGTCATCGGCACCTATGACGGTTTTTACGGCCCCGGTACGGGCACCTTCCTTCTGATGGCATTCTGTATGCTTGGGAAGCTGGATGTCCGAACTGCGTCCGGCAATGTAAAGCTCGTAAACTTTTCTTCCAATATGGGCGCCCTTGCCACCTCGCTGTTTGCCGGGAAGGTTTTGATCGGGGTCGGCGCTGTGGCGGCTTGCTTTTCCATCGCCGGCCACTATCTTGGCTCCGGCCTTGCGATCCATAACGGATCGCGGATCGTTCGCCCCGTCATTCTCACGGTGATCGGCCTGCTGATGATCCGCGTGATAACGGAATTGATCGTGTGAAACGCTTCGGGAGGTGAAATTGATCTTGAAAAATCAACATCCGTCCACAGTCCTGTTTTGGATCCTGTTTGTCCTTGCCGTGCTTCTCTGGGCGGCGCTGTTTGAGTTGGGGAAAAACACCCTTTGGGGCTGGCTCCTTCTGATCGGCCTTGTGATCGGCGTGTGCGTATTTCGGCTGCGGGTAATCCCTGCGTGGGGCTTCGGCCTTCGCGCCCTCTCCTTTTTGGGCGCCTGGGTTTTGTTCGCTGCGCTGTTCATTCTCTCCGGCCCGCCGGAGCGTCCCATCCCCGCAGTTTCCGCAAAGGATCCCAAAGCAACGGAAGTCATCACCGTGAAGGAAGGCAAGCTTACAGGTGTCTATACCGAGGACGGCGCGGTGGAGGTATTTGCCGGGATCCCTTATGCGAAGCCGCCGGTAGGGGAGCTCCGCTGGAAGGAGCCCCAGCCCCCGGAGCCCTGGGAGGGCGTCCGGGTCTGCGATACCTTCGCCCCCATGTCCATGCAGCCCAGAAACCATCCTGTGGTAGGTTCTCTGATGGAGATCTTCGGCTACCACACCTTCCGGGTCAGCCTGGAGGATAATTGGATCGAGCCCATGAGCGAGGACTCCCTGTATCTCAACGTCTGGAAGCCGGCAGGGGAGTGCGCCGGGCTGCCTGTGCTGGTCTACGTCCACGGCGGCTCTCTGACCACGGGGCAGAGCTCCTACAGCGCCTATAACGGCGAGGCCCTGGCCCGGCAGGGGATCATCGTGGTGAACTTTGCTTACCGCCTGGGCGTGTTCGGCTACTATGCCGCAGAGGATCTTTCCGCGGAGTCCCCCAACGGAACCACCGGCAACTACGGACTGCTGGATCAAGTCCGGGCGCTGGAATGGGTACGGGACAATATCGCGGCCTTCGGCGGCGACCCCGCCCAGGTCACCATCGCCGGGGAATCCGCCGGTGCTTCCAGTGTCAACGCCCTCTGCGTATCCCCCCTCAGTGAGGGCCTGTTCACCCGAGCCATCGCGGAGTCCAGCGGCATCACCGCCAAGCGGCCCTATCATACCTTCCGCCCCCTGGAGAAGGCCCTCCAGACCGGCACTACCATCCGCGCCGAGTTCGGAGTCTCCGACTCCGCCGGCCTGCGGGAGATCCCGGCGGAAAAGCTCGTCAAAACAGCCTATGCCAACGACTCCATGACAGTAGACGGCTACGCGATCACGGAGCAGCCCTATCTCAGCTATGAGAAGGGGCGCAACCATGAGACTGCTCTGCTCCAGGGCTTCAACGTCCACGAGGCGGACTTCTTCTGCATGGGCAGCAAGGTAGACGCGGAGAACTATGTGGAGGCTCTGCGCCCCCTCTACGGGTCTGGGGCCGAGGAAGCAGCCGCGGCCTTCCCGCCTGCGGAGCAGACGCCCTATTACCGCTATCTGATCGACCGGGGCGGAAGCGCAAAGGGGTCTTTCGACCTTGCCGTCTCGGCTGCCTGGTTTACCTACAGCCACTATAATTGGGCACGCCTGCTTGGGAAGCAGAACGTGCCCGTGTACACCTACTATTTCACCAAGGACAATCGCGGCCTTGGCTCCAATCACGCCGGGGAGCTGCCCTATTTCTTCGGGAATCTGGACAAGCACCCCTCCAACTACGACGAGAGTGATCAGGCACTCTCCGGGATCATGCTTGCCTACTATGCCAACTTTGTGAAAACCGGCGACCCCAACGGCGACGGCCTTCCGCAATGGCCCACTGCCCAGGAGGCCCCGGATCTGGTTCTGGAGCTGGGAGAGCAGATCCGGGTGATCCCGGATCCCTATCTGGCCCTCTATCCGCTGATCGACCGCTTCCAGGAACAATGAAACGAAACACTGAACTGCTGCAGCTTTTTTCCGTATTTTTCCGCATTGGCCTGTTCACCTTCGGGGGCGGGTATGCGATGATCTCTGTGGTGGAGGATGCCTGCGTGGATCGCCGTCACTGGATCACCCACGAGGAAATGGATGATCTGGTGGTTGTGGCGGAGTCCACCCCCGGCCCCATTGCCATTAACTGCGCCACCTACGTGGGTGCGCGCTGTGCCGGGATGCTGGGCGCGATCATTGCCACGCTGGGCATGATCCTGCCGTCCTTCCTGGTGATCTTTGCCGTGTCCAGATTTCTGGATCGCTTTTTGGAGATCCGGCTGATCGCCAACGCCTTTCGCGGGGTGAAGCTGGCTGTGGGGATCCTGATCCTGGATGCTGGCCGCAGACTCCTTCGCCGGATTCCGAAGAAGCCGCTGCCGCTGGGGATCTTTGCCGTTTCTCTGGCCGCAGCCCTGCTGATCAACTATCTGTCCCTGCGCTTTTCATCCATCGTTCTGCTGCTGGCGGCAGCCGGTGTCAGTCTCTTGTTCCGGGCGATTCGGAAGGGAGGCGGTCAATCATGATCCTGTTGGAGCTCTTCTGGGGATTCTTGCGGGTGGGTTGCTTCTCCTTCGGAGGCGGCTACGCTGCCATTGCGCTGATCCGGGAGGTGGTGCTCTCCCACGGCTGGCTCTCGGAGGAAATGCTCTCCTACATCATCGCCGTCAGCGAGAGCACCCCGGGCCCCATCATGGTTAACCTTGCCACCTACGTGGGCAGTACCCAGGCCGGAGTGCTGGGGGCGCTGGTGGCCACCTTTGCGGTGGTGCTGCCCGCCTTCTGCATCATTCTGGCTCTGATGGCCGTGCTGCGGCGTTTTGTGTCCAATCTCTGGGTCAGAACCGCCATGACGGGGCTGAAGGCCTGCGTAACGGGCTTGATCCTGGCAGCCGGACTGGAAATGCTCATCGCCAATCTGGCGCTGGATGCTTCGCCGGATCTGACCGCAATTCTGCTTACGCTTCTTCTGGGCGGGATCTATTATGGCTTTCAGCCCCTGTTCAAGCGGAAGCTTTCTCCCATCGCGCTGATCGCCCTGTCTGCGGTTCTCGGTGCCGTTGCATACGGAATATAATTCTTCCCGACGGAACGGATCCACAGCACCCGGTCCATTCATGTATAACGGCAGCACTCTGATGAGCGCTGCCGCTTCGTTTTGCCCTGTTTACCAAATACTCGTGTTGATGATTTTTCCCGTGTAGTAGTCCACGTAGAAGATCCGGCCGCCGGCGATATAGTCCTCCGATTTCGGTTCCTCATACTGGACCTCCCAGCAGATCCGCGACACGTTCGCGCAGCTCTTGCCGTACTCGAAGAAACCGTCCTGCGTCACCGCAACCTTTTTCTCAACGGTCAAAACGCCCTGCGTCGTGTCCTCCGGGTCATAATTACTGTCGAAGCCCGCAATTTCTATGGCTTCTTCCTTCGTTACTGGAATGTTCTCCGGCGCGTGGTCGTCCAGTAGGGGAACGTAAAAAGCCTTCAGGAACTTCACCTCTCCTGTCTCGGGGTTCAGACTGATGCGGACGCATTCGTACCAGGAATACAGCCCCGGTTCCACCTCCCGGCAGAAGTCGTAGACCCAGTAGTCCGGGTCGTTCTTATTTAGGTTCGCAATCTCGTACCCCTGCTCCACCGGGAGGGATTCATAGAAGCGTCGGGCAAGCGCGTCCGCCTCATCCCGGTCGGCGCAGGGTGCGCCGGAGAACGTCCAGTCAAAGCCGGATACGCCGAGCAGGACGCCGTCCTCCCGGTCAAAGGTCACCGAGATTGGTTCACTGTCGCTTCCCAAGTTGACTACTACCTCGTCCCGATACGTTCCCAAAGTGGAATTCCAGGGCGTCACTGTGACATGAACCTGCTCTGGCACCATCTCCGCAAAGCCGGCGTCGGACAGAATCTCCTGCGCTCGCCGCAGACACCAGGATTCCATCGTACCCTCTGTGGGGGCGGTGCGGTCGGCTTCCGTTTTTACATACTGTTGCAAGTCGTGTTGCGAATCGGTAGATGCAGTCGTTGCGATGCCATAGGGGGAGATGGCGTTGTGCCCCCATTTCTGATAAGCAACAAAGCTGAGGGCCAAAACAGAGGCCACCATAGCCAGGCAGGCTGCGGCGGACAGGGCCGAACGCAGGAAGGGTCTGCACTTTCTGGCCTCAATAATCCGCGGAGCGTCTGCGTCCTGCGCCGCAAGGCCAGAAAGGCGGACAGGATTCCGTTCCGCTGGGGCCTCTGCCGCCTGCCGGATCCTTTGCCAAATCCGTTCTTCCGCGCCGTTATCCGGTCCGGCGCTGTCGTATGCGTGAATGATCTTATCGTTTTTCATAGCTTGCTCCTTTCCAACAGCTTCTTCAAGCGGGCCCTGCCCCTGCACAGATCGCTGCGGACGGTGTTCTCCCGCCGATCCAGCAGCCTGCTGATCTGCTCCACAGACAGGCCCTCGTAATAGAACAGGTAAATCACCGCCCGATAGCGCTCCGGCAGCGCCCGCACCGCCTCCAGGGTCTCGTCGATCCGGGGCGTGTCTGCGGCCGCGGTTTGTGCCTCCTCCAGGGGGAGCTCCTGCCGCCGTTGACGGCGCAGCTCATCCCGGCAGACGTTCTTTGCCGTGTGGATCAGCCAGGCCTTTCCATGCTCGTCGCTTTGGAATCGGACGTTCTCCCGCAGCAGACGAAGAAAGGTCTCCTGGACTGCATCATCCGTGTCCGCGGGATTTTTCAAAAAGCTCAGGCAGATATTCCAGACTGTCCGAAAATGCAGTCGATACAGCCGTTCCAGTTCTTGCGTATCCAGCAAGCGATCACCTCCGTGCGTTCCTGATCAGGTACCCTATATACGATCCAGACGGAAGAAAGGTTGCAACTATTTTTTTCGTGTGCTATAATGTGGTTTACCATTATATAAAAACAAGGGAGCGATGTCAATGAAGACCCTGTTCCGAAACGCCGTCGTCGTCAACGCCGACGGGTCCCGGACCTGCGACGTGCTGGTCTGCGGCGAAAAGATTGAGCGGATCGACGAGCGGATCGACTGCCCCGAGGCGGAGTTAATCGACTGCACCGGTCTGCTCCTCTTCCCCGGGGCCATCGACGCCCACACCCATTTTGACCTGGACGTGGCGGGCACTACCACCGCGGACGATTTCCGTACCGGCGGCCGGGCAGCCCTCCGGGGCGGCACCACCACCGTCATCGACTTTGCCTGCCCCAACAAGGGGGAAAGCCTGCAATACGGCCTGGAGCTCTGGCAAAAAAAGGCCCAGGGCCGGACTGCCTGCGATTACGGCTTCCACATGACCATTGATGACTGGAACGACTCCATCCGCGGGGAGATCCCCGCCATGATCCGGCAGGGCGTTACTTCCTTCAAAATGTATCTGACCTATCCCGCCATGATGATCGGCGACGGAGCTGTGTTTCTGGCTCTGCGTGAGCTGAACCGGTATGGCGCCATCGCGGGGGTACACTGTGAAAACGCGGGCGTTATCGACGCCCTAATCGCCGAAAAGAAGGCAGCAGGGGCCCTGTCTCCGGCTTCTCATCCGCTGTGCAGGCCGGCGCTGGCGGAAGCGGAAGCGGTGGGCCGTCTGCTGAAAATGGCGGCTCTGGCCGATGCCCCTGTGGTGACCGTCCACACCACCTGCGTTCCCGCCCTGGAGGAGATCGTGGCAGCCCGCTCCCGCGGCCAAAAGGTCTACGTGGAGACCTGCCCCCAGTATCTGCTGCTGGAGGACAGCCGCTACAGTCTGCCGGACTTTGAGGGTGCCCGCTACGTCTGCGCCCCGCCTCTGCGGAAGCCGGCGGATCAAGCCCGCCTCTGGCAGGCCCTGGCGGCAGGGGAGATCCAGACGGTCAACACCGACCATTGCTCGTTCACCCTGGCGCAGAAGGATATGGGCAGGGAAGACTTTACCAAGATCCCCGGCGGCCTTCCCGGCGTGGAGACCAGGCTGGAGCTGCTCTACAGCTATGGCGTCGCCGCCGGACGGATCACCAAGGAAAAAATGGCGGAGCTGCTGTCCGCCAACAACGCCAAGCTCTACGGTCTGTGGGACCGAAAGGGCGCGATCCGGGAGGGCTTTGACGCGGATCTGGTGCTCTATGATCCCCGGGGGGAGCACAGCATCCGTGCGTCGGAGCAGCTGACCAACGTGGACTACAACCCCTACGAGGGCTTCCCGATCACCGGATCCATTCGCCGGGTCTACCTCCGGGGCAGGCTTGCCGTAGAGGATGGCCGGGTCCTGGAGGAAAACGGCGGTCAATACCTGCATCGAGGGCTTCCTCTGCTGTTTTAGTCGAAAGTGGAAGAAAAAGCACGAAATTTGTGGATTTTTAGGCTGAAAAACCCGTATATTCTTCGAAAAAAGCTTGCAGTCTCCGACGAAATGTGATATAATCAGATAAATTCTTCTGTAAGGAGATTTCGTCTATGGGAAGGATTGACAAGGAAAACTACTATCTGGATATCGCTGAGACGGTCATGGAGCGCTCCACCTGCGGTCGTTCCAAGTATGGCGCCATCATTGTCCGCAACGATGAGATCGTCTCCACCGGATACAACGGAGCCCCTCGCGGCCGTGAAAACTGCATCGACATGGGCTACTGCCTGCGGGATAAGCTGAACATCCCTCACGGTCAGCGCTATGAGCTCTGCCGCAGCGTTCACGCGGAAATGAACGCCATTATCTCCGCCTCCCGAAGCGACTGCCTCGGCGGGACGCTCTTTCTTGCCGGCAGAGACGCAAAGACGGGGGAGTACCTCACCACGGTCGAGCCCTGTGCCCTGTGCCGCCGGGTGATTATCAACGCCGGCATCAAGCGTGTGGTCATGCGGACCGGCAAAGACACCTACAACGCCGAAAACGTCCAGGAATGGGTCATCCACGACGATTCCATCATAACTGAATATGAGCTCTGAGCGCAATATGTATTCCCCGGGAAAAGATTCTGCTTTTCCCGGGGAATGCTGCTTATAGGATGTTTTCCCAGAGGATCAGATCCATTTCAGCCAGACCGCGGACTCGCTTCAAAAGGCCCTCGATCGCCTGGCCGAGGGCGTTTCCTCTTAGCCAGGGGAGTTGGGCCATTTCCTCGTCGATCCCGTTGGTGTGGTCGTGGCTGATGAATGACGCCAGCACCGGCTTGCTTTCCTTCCAGGCCTCGGAGGCCCGATTAAGATAGCTCTGGGCCTGGGCTTCGTCTTCGTCCTTCAGGGCGGCAAGCGCCAGCTCCAGCTGATCTGTGATCTCACTGCTCCGTTTGCTGATCTCCCATTCCGCATAGATACAAAGCCCTGCCAACAGGCAGAGGATGATCATGCCGGTGACAAAATATTTCATCGTTTCTCCTTCTTCACAAGCTGAACCTCTCCAAATCGATCCACAGCCAGCAGGAACACGTCACGCTGTCTGCATTTTTGCTTTCGCAGCTCCTTCCTCAGCCAGGCTTCGTCAAATCCGGCCTGCCGGAGGTTATTTCGCAGGACGATCCCGTCGGAGATCACATTATAGTAGAGCTTTGCCTGGGAGCGCTTTGCCCCCACGTCCCCGGCGCTTGCAGGCTGAAAATTGGGGAAGGGCATGACCGTCAGCTCTCCGTCTGTTTCCAGAATCGCGTAGGCGACCTGGGTATAGTCAAACACATCCTTCTCCCGCAGCTTTTGCTGCAGCTCATCCAGGCTCACCCGGCAAACAGCCAGCGCCTTCTGATCGATCTTGCCCTCCCGGATCAAAATGGTGGGGATCCCGTTGAGCAGCTTCCGCACCGGAAGCAGCTTCATGGAGAGCACGGCCAGGATCAGCTCCAAGCCCAACACCGTAAAGATCGGCGCTACCCCCGAAACCAGCGGCAATCCGTTGTCCTGCATGGGAACTGCCGCCAGATTTGCCAGCAGCATGGTTACCACAAACTCCGCGGGCTCCATTTCCGCGACCTGCCGTTTTCCCATGAAACGCACGGCCAGGATCAGCAGCCCATACAGCAGCGCTGTCCGGATCACTGTAATGCTCATGCCATCACCTCAGCAACAGTATGCCCGTCACCGGGGCGTATCATTCCGGCAGCAGCCTTCTGCAAACAGGAATATGGACAAACAGGCAGCGAATAGACTTCCGCAGAGGTGATCTTATGCTTTCTGCAGCAGTGATATTGCTCCTGGGCTCTATGCTCTGCGCCCTCCGGCTCGACCAACCCGGATCCTTCCCGAAGCCGCTTTCTGCAAAGGAGGAACGCTTCTACCTGGAACGGGCCGCGCAGGGGGATCTGAACGCCAGAAACATTCTGATCGAGCGGAATCTTCGCCTTGTAGCGCATATCATGAAAAAGTATTATTCTCAGTCGGCGGATCAGGAGGATCTGCTTTCCATTGGTACCATCGGTCTGATCAAGGGCATCGAGACCTTTGACCTCTCCAAGGGGGCAAGGCTGGCGACCTATGCAGCCCGCTGTGTGGAAAACGAGATCCTGATGTATTTTCGCAGTCAGAAGAAGACGGCGGGAGACGTCTCTCTGTCGGATTACATAGAGACGGGAAAGGACGGCACCTCGCTGTCCGTCCAGGACGTGGTGGCGTCAGAGGAGGACTTGTTTGAGGACCTCTCCAAAAAGGAAGAGGCCGGCAAGCTGCACGCTGCCATCAACAAATGCCTGACCGGTAGGGAAAAGGCTGTCATTCTCCTGCGCTACGGCTTGAACGGAGCCGCACCCTACCGTCAGCAGGATGTGGCGGCCAAGCTGGGCATCAGCCGCAGCTATGTCTCGCGGATCGAAAAAATGGCGCTGGAAAAGCTCCGAAAGGAGCTGATGTAGCCGTCCCGTGCTTGCATTCGCGGGTCAAAAATGCTATAATACAAGCGTAAAATCTCCACGTCGTACTTTCTGGTTGAATTGTCCGGTTTTTCCCGGAATTATACCCTTGAATTCGTCGAATTGCCGATTGCTTTTCTGCAAAGACTGTGTTACAATTCGCAAAGATTTTTATGGAGGTAGATACAGATGAGTAATCCCGCGCAGCGCAAGCCGGAATACAAAACACTGATTCTGTTCCCGCTGTTTGCCCTTGGCATGGCGTTTTCCTATAAGCTTTTCATTTTCCCCAATCAATTCGCCCCTGCCGGCGTAGGCGGCATCGCCACTATGGTGCAGCACGTTTTCAAGTTTAACGCCGGATACCTGAACCTGTTAATCAACCTGCCCATCCTTTGTATCGCCTGGAAGCTGGTCAACCGGGAATTTGTCATCAAGACCCTGCTGTTCACCCTCTGCTTCTCCGGCGGACTGATGGTTCTGGATCTGTTCGATTTCAGCCGCTTTGTCTATCAAACGGAGAACGGCACCAGCAAGATCCTGGCCCCTGTTGCAGCGGCGGCTGTCAACGGTGCGCTTTACGGCTTTTGCCTCCGCTGTCACGGCAGCTCCGGCGGCACGGACGTGGTCAGCTTCTGCATCCGTCACTATCATCCGGAGTACAACGTGACCTGGATCACCTTCACCATCAACGCCGTTATCGCCGGTACCTCCTACTTCGTCTACGGCTACAAGTTTGAGCCCGTGATCTGCTGCATCGTCTACTGCTTTGTAGTCACGATGATGGGCAATAAGGTTCTCCAGGGCTCCAAATCCGCGCTGAAGTTTGAGATCATCACCCAGCACCCCAAGGAGATTGCCGACGATCTGATGAAAAACCTCAATCGCGGCGTGACACTGCTCTCCGCAGAGGGCGGCTACACCCATCAGCAAAAGAGCCTGGTGATCTGCATTGTCAACAAGCACCAGATCGCCGATATTCAGGCCATTATCAGCAAGTACCCCGGCAGCTTCGCCTACATCACCTCGGTTTCCGAGACCCTCGGTAATTTCGTAAAAACCAAATAATTAGAAACAGCTGCGCCCCGCGATGCTTCTGCCGAAGCTTCGCGGGGCGCACTTATTCTGAAAAGATCAGTCTTCTTCCTCTTCCTCGGTTTCCTCCGGGACGAAATAAATGACCGTCCCTTCGTCGTGCAGGATCAGGTTTTTCCCGTCCCGGGAGAAGCGCAGCTCCTTGTCCTCACTGCGGACAACAATGTCGTTTCCGTCTTCTGCCCAGGTGATATTCAGGTTGGTGCTGCCGTAGGCGGCCGTGCCGATCCCATCCTCAGAAAGCTCGAACGAAACATTCAGACCAAGATTGGAGGGCGGGATGCGAACGCCGTCTGCGGTAATGTATTCCAGCTTGTACCTTCCGCCGACGCTCTTGGAGCAGCCTGTAAAGCTGAGGCAAAGCATCATCGCAAGAAGCAAAATCAAAACTCGTTTCATACAGTCTCCTTTCCGCCCACAAGCCGGGCGGCTTAATATGTCTCAGATTATCCCACGCTTGTCTGGATGGTAAACAGATAAGTGGTGTCGTATTGCTCCGGGAGCACGATCCATTTTCCGGCGTCAGCTTCAATGTACCAGCTTCCATCCCGGTACTCCATCCAGCCGAACTGACTGTCGTAATCAACGGATATAGGCGGATACCAGCACTGCCAGTGCGGCTGTTCGTAATTCGTGTTGTATCGAAACCAAATACTGCAATCTGGTCCCGTGTATTGGTAATATTTCGTCGCAGGGTCGAGCTTGAGAGACCTTGTGCCTGTTACACTCTTGGACTTGGTAATTTGCCAGACGCCGGATTCTGTCTTGGTCACACGGAACGTTTCTCCCATTTGATCTATGGCGGTAAGGTAACGAGTTTTGGAATCTTGTGTGATGAATCCCGTCTTCTCATAGCTCAGAGGGCTAATCAGTTTTGACGTGTTGGTACTTGACGAGATGGAACCTGCCAGCATAATCCAGCCAAAAAAGAGTCCCAGATCAACGAGCATAGCCAAAATCAGGCTGAATTTGCTGGGATGCGATCCGACGTTAGGATTGGATTGTCATTTGGAAGGGTGATACCCTTGGAACGGGCATCCTTTGTTGCTGTTGCGGTTCCAATGCTGTGACAGCAGCTGCTGATTACGTTTGCAAGATTGATCATTGGCATGATTCAAAAACCTCCGTATTGTTCATAAGCGCTTCCGCGCAGAGGATCCCGTCCACTGCGGCGGACAATATGCCGCCCGCGTAGCCCGCGCCCTCGCCGCAGGGATAGAGCCCTGACAGGGAGGGAGACTGGCGGTCTTCCCTCCGCAGAATGCGGACGGGAGAAGAGCTTCTGGTTTCCGGCGCCGTCATGACAGCGTCCGGGTCGTCATATCCGTTCAGCAGCTTCCCCAGGGCCGGGATGGCCCCCTCCAAGACCTGGGTGATCCGCGCCGGCAGCACGCCGTGGAGCTCGCAGGGCGTCACGCCGGGCCGATAGCTGGGCTTGACCTCACCCCATTCCGTCGTGGGCATGTGTTCCAGAAAATCGCCCACCCGTTGGGCCGGGGCGTGATAATTGCTCCCGCCCGCCCGGAAGGCCGCAGCTTCGATCTCCTCCTGCCAGCGCATCCCGCCCAGCACCGAGTTGTCCGGGAAATCCTTGGGCTCCAAGGTCACCAGCAGGGCCGCGTTGGCGTTCTCGCCCTCCCGGGCAAAGTTGCTCATGCCGTTGGTCACCACCCGGCCTTCCTCCGACGCCGCGCCGACCACGTAGCCGCCGGGGCACATACAGAAGGTATAGGCGGAGCTGCCGTCGGGCAGTTTGACGTTCAGCTTGTAGTCCGCCGGAGGGGTCTGCTCCAGCTGCTCGCCGTACTGGGCCCGGTCGATGGTACGCTGCAAATGCTCCACCCGCACCCCCATGGAAAAGGGCTTGGGCTCCATGGAAAGGCCGATGCCCTCCAGCATCCGGAAGGTGTCCCGGGCGCTGTGCCCCGGAGCCAGAATAAGCTGACGGCAGGGGAGAAGCTCCTGCTTGCCGTTGGCCGTTGTCTCAGCGGCGGTCAGAACTCCGTTCTCGGCCCGCAGGCCCGTGAGCTTTGCTCCGAAGCGAACCTCGCCCCCCAGGTCGATCACCTTTGCCCGCAGATTCTGCACCACATTCAGCAGAACGTCCGTGCCCACGTGGGGCTTGGCGTCCCAGAGAATGCTTTGGTCCGCGCCGAAGGCAACAAATTGCCGCAGGATCCAGGCCTGCCGCTCGTTTTTGGTGCCGGTGTTGAGCTTCCCGTCCGAGAAGGTACCGGCCCCGCCCTCGCCGAATTGCACATTGCATTCCGGGTCCAGCGTGCCGCTCTTCCAGAATTCCTGCACGGCGGCGTGGCGGGTCGCGGCGTCCTGCCCACGCTCCAGCACAATAGGCCGCAGTCCGGCCATTGCCAGGACCAGCGCCGCAAACATCCCCGCAGGGCCGAAGCCCACCACCACGGGGCGCTGCGCCGGGATCCCTTTGGCCTTGGGCGGCTTGTAATAATCCTCCTTGGCCTGGCTGACCTTGGAGCTTCGGCAGGCCCGAAGGATCTGCTTTTCGCTTTTACGCACGGTCACGTCCACGGTGTAGACCCAGCGCAGCTCCGGCTTCTTCCGGGCGTCCAGGGAGCGCCGCCGTATGTTCAGATCCGTCAACTGAGAGGCCTGTACGCCAAGCTCCTTGGCCGCAAGGTACAAGAGCATGGAAGGATCTGAGTGGTACGGCAAGATAATATCACGAATGGTCAGCATAGCTTATCCTTTCAGTTGTCCGGCCAGCATTCCGGATGCCCAGGCCCACTGCAGATTGAAGCCGCCGCAGTCTCCGTCCACATCCAGCACCTCCCCGCAGGCGTAAAGCCCCGGCACCAGGCGGCTTTGCAGGCTGGTCGGGTCAAATTCCTGGGTGACGATGCCCCCCGCGGTGACCTGAGCGCCCTCCATGCCGAGATTGCCGACGATCGGCAGACGGAATGCGTGGCAGATCTGGACCACGTCATTGAGCTGTTCCCATTTGATGGCGGTGATCGGCGCGGAAAGGGGGATCCCGCAGGCCTTGACAAGCATTTTCCCCAAACGGTTGTGCAGGATCCCGGTCAGCAGATCTCCCGCCTCCAGAGTCGGGAAACGGGAAATGCGAATGCAGAGGGCCGAAAGCAGATCGGCTGCGCTGTATCCAGGCAGCAGATCCAGTTGCAGCACCGCGCCCTCCGCCAAAGCAGCAGCCCGAGAGATCTCAAATACAGCCGGCCCGGAGATGCCGTAGTCTGTAAATTGCACCTCGCCCCAGGACGCAGCCAGCAAGGCTCCGTTGACCGTCAGCTGCAGACCAGCATTGGCCCGGACGCCCTTGAGCCCCTGCACCACCCCGGGATCGGACTTGAGCTGTACCAGGGAAGGGGAGAGCTTGGTGCAGTGGTGCCCCAGACTGCGGAGCAGCTGGTAGCCGGAAAGTCCTCCGCCCAGCTTCGTCCCGGCGGCCCCGCCGCAGGCCACGATCAGCACTTCGCATTCATAGCTCTGTCCGTCGGCGGTCTTCAGCCGGAAGCCCTTTGGTAGCCGCTTGACGCCGGCGATCTCCGTCCCGGTCAGAAGTGTGATATTTCTCCGATCCAGAGCGAAGCGCAGCACGTCCACCACAGAGTTGGCCTGATCAGAATAGGGGTAGACCTTTCCGTCCGGCTCCGTGACGGTGTAGAGCCCCAGGGTCTGAAAGAACTCCAGCACCTTTTCCGGCGGGAAGGCCTCCAGGGCGGGCCGGACGAAATCCGTGCCGCTGCCGTGGTAGTGCCCCGGCTCCGTCCGTCGGTTGGTAAGATTGCAGCGCCCGTTTCCGGTGGCAGCCAGCTTCCGGCCCACCCGGGCCTGCCGTTCAAAGAGGAGCACCTGATCAGTCCCGGAGGCAGCTGCCGTGACAGCGGCCGCCATGCCGGAAGCCCCCGCGCCGATGATTGCGATCTTCATATTCGGATCCTTCCCCGTTTCCGTTCTGTTTTATCCGTATTATAAACGAGAAAGGCGCTGTTTGCAAGAGCAGATGTTAAACTAATGGTTCTTGATTGTAAACAAGAATAAGGTCCGGGGGAAGTCCGGGGCCGATCTGTCGGTGAGCAGGTAATGATCGTAGCTCATTTCCGGGTCGTCAGAAAGAATATAATAAACATCTGTGTAGACGGTGTTATAATGATCAAGCCTATTTACGTCGTCGACGATCAAATGGGAATAACTTGCACTTTTTCCGTTCTGATCTGTAACAGTATAGACCGTCCCATTGTAGGACAGAGCAACGAATTGTCCGTTCATAGTTAGTTTGATCGAATCAGTATTTCCCTGAGCAGTTGTTTGGATAAAGGCGTCAAGGCGTTCTTTATTCTGAATATTGTCGTCGTCGATCATAACCGTGTTCGGATCGTCCACGGATTGTGAGTAAATCAAGAAATCATAAACGATTCCGGCCTTTCCGGATTTGAGGCATATCATTTTCCCATCCTTGGTAAACCAAAACACAATCCCAAAGTCGGAAAGGCTGTCTTCGCAGGGCCCCAACAGAGCGCTTGCCTCCTCCGGCGACAGTCCTGTTAACGTGTCGAGATCCTCCACCGGATCAATGAGCTCGATCCCTTTCGACGCGTAAGACCAGCCGCCGTCAGCCTCTTTTGTCCAGACTACGATCTTATTGTACGTATAACCCTCAGAACGAGAACCGGTAGTCAAGGCAGTACAGATACGCTGCACCCCGTCCTCGCAGTTCTCCTCCCAGGTTGGATAGGAAAGCCCATAGGTACTGAGGCGCGTTTGGTCGCTATACAAGTTATAATTTGCCTCGGCCCCGTAATACTTATCGATCACCTGGTAGGAAACACGTCCTGCCTCTGTCGATTTGTCTGTTTTTCGGATCGCTGAGGCTTGTCCATCATTTGAATTTTGGCCTGCACTACAGCCCGCGAGCAGCAGGCAGACGAGCAGCGCGGCAATCAGCTTTTTCATAAATAGTCCTCCCGAGCTTGGTTTGCGGCTTCTGTTTTGCGGCAGTTTTTCCTTATCCGCATCTATCATACGATGTCTGTCTGTAAAACGCCACCGCAAAAACTGCAAAAAATACGGGTCGTTTTTTGCAAAAACTGCAAAAAAGGCTGTTCTTGGGACAGAATGTGTGTTAAGATATGTTCAGCAATATCAGCTTTAGAGAAATGAGTGAATCCTATGCTGACAGTTACATACAGCCCCGACCAGCGGGCCAATATGCACAGAGCCGTTGCCTCGGTCTGCGCCCTCGGCGAGGACGTCCGGGGCATTCTGATCGTGCCGGAGCAAAACTCCTTCGATACGGAATGGGCTCTCTGCGCGGCAGGCGGGGATACTGTTTCCCGACGGGCCGAGGTGTTGAGCTTCAGCCGTCTTGCCACCCGGGTGTTTACTCTGACAGGCGGGATCGCCAAGCCGACGCTGGAAAAAAGCGGCAGACTGATCGCCATGGCGGGGGCGCTGGAGCTGCTGCGGCCCAAGCTCCGCCTCTACGGCATCTATATCTCCAGGCCGGAGTTTTTGCAGCAGCTGTTGCAGATCGTAGATGAATTCCATGCCTACGGCCTGGACACACAGTCCGTCCAGAAGGCGAAGGAGGCCCTGCCGGAGGCCCTCTCCGACAAGCTGGCGGAGCTCTGCCTGGTGCTGGAGCTCTATGATTCCGTCTGCGCCAGATCTGCGCTGGATCCGTCTACGCGCCTGGATCGTCTGCGTGACGCGCTCTATGACAGCGACTACGCCAAAAATCTCCACGTGGTCGTCGCCGGCTTTACGGATTTTACCAGCCAGGAGCTCTCCGTGCTGGAGGCTCTGTGCCGCGGCGGCGCAGAGCTCACCGTTTGGCTCTGCTGCGATAACCTGCAAAAGGGACAGAACGTATTCTCCGTTCCCAGAGCCACAGCCGCCTCCCTGCGGGAAATGGCCCGCCGCGCCGACGTCCGGGAACGTGAAACGACATATCCGCTTCCCCCGGTTTCTGGCCCCCTCGGCTTGATCGCCGGCTCCCTCTTTGCGCCCCGTCCCGGCCGCTGGGAGGAACAGACAGACCGGGTGCTCCTGCTTCCGGCCGCGGACGCCGCGGAGGAATGTATGCTGGCCGTGGGCCGGATCCAGAGCTTGATCCGCGGCGGCGCCCGCTGGCGGGAAATCGGCGTGGCCTATACCGACGCGTCCGTCTTTGAGGCAAGCCTGGAGGGCCTTCTGGATCGCTACGGGATGCCTGTGTTTTTCTCGGGCGAGCGTTCCATCCTTCGCCACGGAGTCGTCCGTGCTGTAGTCTACGCGTTGGAGGCTGCTGCCTGCGGGATGGAAACGGAGACGGTCTGCGAGTATCTGCACTCCGGCTTCGCGCCGCTGACGCTCACGGAGTCTGACCGTTTGGAAAACTATGCCATCATCTGGAAGCTCCGGGGCAGCCGCTGGGAAAAGCCCTTTGACAAAAACCCCTCCGGCCCGGTTTTGGAGCCGCTGGATCCTGAGGCCCTTCATACGCTGCTAATCCCCTGGAATGGAGCTCGGGAGAAGGCCATCGTCCCCCTGCTCCGCCTGCGAAGCGCCCTGCGGGACTCCGCCAATACAGCCGAGCAGATCCGGGCCCTGGAGCGCTTTCTGGAGGAAATCAGCCTGGAGAAGACCATCTCGCAGACGGTGAACGCCCTGAGCACCGCAGGGGATATGCAGCGCGCCAGAGAGCTGGCCCAGCTCTACGAGATCCTTCTTTCCACCATGGAGCAGATTTTCGGCGTCCTGGGTGCCGGAAGCAGAAGCCCGGAGGATTTCTACCGCTTCTTTAAGGCCGCCCTCACCCAGAACAGCGTTGCCACCATCCCGGCTACTGCGGACTGCCTCCGGGTGGGAGATCTCACCGCCATGCGAAACACCAGATTCAAGCATTTGATCGTGCTCGGCGCGTCTGACGGGCTTCTGCCCGCCTGGGAGACCGGGGGCAGTCTGCTCAGCGACGACGAGCGCAGAAGGATGAAGACAGCGGGCCTTTCCACAGCCCCGGACGCAGAGGATCGGCTCGACAGGAATCTTCTCACCGCCTACAATGTGTTTACTGCCCCGACGGAGAGCATTACCCTGTGCTGTGACCGGGAAGCGCCCAGCTATCTGTTTACCCGGATGAACGCCATCTTCCCCCATCGGGCGGATCCCCGGGTTCTGCCGCTGCCTCAAACCGAAAAGGACGCGGCGGCCCTTGCAGTCCGGAGCGAGGCAGGGGAGAAGCTGCTTGCGGAGCTCCCCCAGCTGAGGCCTTATGCCGATACGCTCCGCAGCCGGTCCGCCTACACCCCCGGCTCCCTGGATCCTGCCGCAGTCAGAAATCTCTACGGCGACAGCCTGAGCTTTTCCGCCTCCAAGGTGGATCGGCTTGCCGCCTGCAAATTCGGCTATTTCCTGCAATACGGCCTTCGCCTGCGGGAACGGAAGGAAGCAAAGGTGGATCCCGCCATCTACGGCACCCTTGTGCACTACGTGCTGCAGCACACCGCGGAGGACGTGGAAGGGGAGGGCGGCTTTGCAGCCGTGCCCGAGGACCGCGTACTTGCCCTTGCGCGGCAGTGGTACGAACACTTTGTCCAGGAATATCTCGGCGGCCTGGCGGATTACAGCATCCGGGGTTCCTATCTGCTGGAACGCAGCTTCCTGGAGATCGAGCACGTCGTCCGGGATATGGCCCGGGAGCTGGCAAGCTCACAATTTATCCCCAGCTATTTTGAACTGGCCTTTCGCGATCAAACCGCCATCCCCATTACCGGCAAATTGGCTGTGGGCGCGCTGATCGGCGTGGTGGATCGCGTGGATCTCTATACCACAGCCTCCGGCAAGACCTATTTGCGGGTGGTGGACTACAAAACAGGCCGAAAGGACTTTGATTACACAGACATTCTCTCCGGCATGGGGATGCAGATGCTGATCTATCTCTTTGCCCTGACCCAGGAGGCGGCCCGTTACTACCGGCGGGAGCTGTATCCCGCGGGGGTGCTCTATTTCCCGGCACGCTACGATATGGAGCCAGCCGACAAGCGTCTGACCCCGGAGGAATCGGAGCAGCTGCACCGCAAAAAGCTGCGGCGAAAGGGTCTGCTGCTGGACGATGAAGAGATCCTGCAGGCCATGGAGCCCGGTTCCGCGCCGATCTATCTGCCCTATCAGATCTCCAAAAAGACCGGCGAGCGCTCCGGGGATCTTGCAAGCGCCGCGCAGCTGTCTCTGGTGGAGCAGCACGTGCGCCGCACCCTGGGCAAGCTGGCCGATTCGGTCTGGGCCGGTGAGATTGCCCCCGATCCCTTCTGGCGGGGAGAGGATCACAACGCCTGCCGCTGGTGCCCCTATGACGCCGTCTGCCGCGTAAAGAGCGGAGCTGTCCCTCTGCGTAGGCTGCGCTCCGTGAGCCGCGGCGAATTCTGGAAGGAATTGGAACAGGAGGCGGAAGACCATGGCTGATGTGTTGACAGCTGCCCAACGGGCTGCGGTTCAGAATCCCGGCGGGCCGATTTTGGTAGCGGCTGCTGCCGGCTCCGGCAAGACAAAGGTCATCGTGGAACGGCTGATGAACCAGATCCTCCGCAGCGATCGGGAATGCTCCATCAACGATTTTCTGATCATCACCTTTACCAAAAAGGCGGCGGCAGAGCTGCGGGCGCGGATTGCCCGGGAGCTGGCGGCCCGTCTGGCGGAGGATCCGGAGAATCGCCATTTGCAAAAGCAGCAGAGCCGGGTCTATCTGACCCAGATCTCCACCGTCCACGCCTTCTGCTCCGAAATGATCCGGGAGTTCTCCTATGAGCTGGATGTGCCTGCGGACTTCCGAATGCTGGAGCAGACGGAGGCGGAGCTGCTGCAGATCCAGATCCTCGAGGATCTGCTGGAGGAGCGCTACGAGGACATCGCTTCCGACGCGGCGCTGCGCCAGCTGGTGGACGGCCTGGGGGCCGGCAGAGACGACCGCCGGATCCTTTCTCTGATCCTCGGGGTCTATACCACGACCCAGCTCTATCCGGATCCCGACGCCTGGCTGAGCAAATGTGAACCAAGCCTGGATACGTCGAAGCTCGACGGCGCGGAGCAGACCCTCTGGGGCCGCTATATTTTGGATCACCTGCGGGGCTGCGCCCAGGATCAAGCCGACGCGCTGGAGCAGATCTCCGCAGAGCTGGGGATGAATGAGGCCCTGGCAAAGTATTGCCCGGTGTTTGCAGCCAACGCAGAAGGCCTGCGGGCCCTTGCCCGCTGTGAGCGCTGGGACGAGGCTCTTGCTGCTTTCCCAGCCGCGGCGGATTTCGGCAGGCTACCGCCGATCAAGAGCTGTGACGATCCCGCTCTGCAAAGCTGCGCCAAGGCGATCCGGGAGCAGGCAAAGACCAGGATCCGCAAGTGGGGCGAGGAGCTGCGGGGCCCTTCCGCGGAGATGCTTTCGGATCTGGCGGAGAGCGCCGTGACGCTGAACGCGCTGTTTCAGCTGACCCGGGAGTTCTCCCGCCGTTTTGCGGCGGAGAAGCATCGCATCCACGCCCTGGATTTCTCTGATTTGGAGCACTATGCTCTGAAGCTTCTGCTGGAGCCGGACGGAGTCACGCCGACCCAGGCCGCCCGCCGGATCGGCGACCGATTCCGGGAGATCATGGTGGACGAATACCAGGACACCAATCAGGTGCAGGACGCCATCTTCCGCGCCCTGTCCACCGAGGGGAAAAACCGCTTTATGGTGGGCGACGTGAAGCAGTCTATCTACCGCTTCCGCCTGGCGGATCCCGCTGTGTTTCTGAAAAAATATGAGGCATATCCCGATGCGGCGTCTGCGGATCCTGCCGGGCGTCAGCGGATCCTGCTGTCACACAATTTCCGCTCCGGCGAGGCTGTGCTGGAGGCTGTCAACGCAGTGTTCGGGCTTTGTATGTCGCCCCAGCTGGGCGGGTTGGAGTACGGCCCTTCAGAGGCACTGCGGCCCGGTCGGCCCATGCCTCCGCTTCCCCAGACCCAGGTGGAGCTGCACTGCCTGTCCACCGCCCAGGAGGCGGAAGACGCGGAGACACCCGAGAAAAACCGGGCCGAAGCAAGCTTCGCCGCAAGACGGATCCGGGCCCTGTTGGAGGACGGGACACTGGTTCGGGACGGGGAATCGACCCGCCCCGTGGAGCCCAGAGATATCGTGATCCTGCTGCGCTCACCCAAGAACGTGGCGGAAACCTATCTGGATGCCCTGCATCGCCTGGGCATCCCGGCCAGCAGCGATACGGGGGAGGATCTGCTGAACGCCTCGGAGATCCAGGCGCTTCTGTGCCTGCTGCGGGTGCTGGACAACGCCCACCAGGATATTCCGCTGACGGGAGCCCTGCTGAGCCCCATCCTTGGGATCCCTGCCGCTGTACTGGCGCATACCAGGATCCGTTCCGATTCAGACCTCTGGGACGCGCTGGCTGATTCCGCCTCCGCAGAGCCCGCCCTCAGCGAGGCCCTTGCAACCATTGAGCGGCTGCGGCTGCTGTCCCGGGATCTTCCGCTTCCCACGCTGCTGGAAAAGCTCCAGCAGGCGGTGGATCTGGAGGCTGTTTACGGCGCCATGGAGGACGGCGATGCCCGGATCCGACGGCTTCGGAGCTTCTTTGAGCTTGCCTCCGCCTTCTCGGAGGGCGGGCAAAAAAGCCTGCATCAGTTTTTGCACTATGTGGATTCTTTGCAGGAGCGCGGCGGCATTCCAACGACTCAGCCCGGGGGCAACGCTGTGTCTGTCATGAGCGTCCACAAATCAAAGGGCCTGGAATTCCCGGTGGTGCTGCTCTGCGGCCTGTCCAGACGCTTCAACCTGGACGATCTGAAGGAACCGGTGCTCTTTCACAGCGAGCTCGGCGCAGGCTGTTCTGTCTTCGACAGCGCCACCCGCATCCGATACCATTCCATTGCCCGGGCAGCCATCGCCAGGCAGACGAAGCTGGATAATCTATCGGAGGAGCTTCGGATCCTCTATGTCGCCATGACAAGAGCGCGGGATATGCTGATCATGAGCTGCTGCGGCGAGAATCTGCGGGGAAGGCTTCAGGATCTTGCCATCCAGCTTACCCCCGAGACTGCGAAGCAGCTGGCGGCTGACGCCTCCTGCCCCGGAGATTGGGTGCTGATGACGGCCCTGCTTCGCACGGAGGCCGGAGCCATCCATGCGGCGGCAGAGAAGCCGGAGACCTGTTCTGTTTCGGAGCATCCCTGGCGGATCTGCTGGGAGGAGCTCTCCCCGGAGGCACCCACGCCGAAGGAGGAAGCGCATTCGCTCAGACTGCCCGGCGCTGTTTCCCCGGAGGCGGTGCGGGAAAGCCTCGCCTTCCGGTATCCCCATACGGCGGCTCAGACCATCCCCTCCAAGCTGACAGCCACCCAGCTCAAGGGCCGGGCTTTGGATCGGGAGGCGGACGACGGCGCGCCGCGGCAGGAGAACGTGCAGCTGCGGCGACCGTATCTGATGCAGTCCGAAAAGGCGCTGACGCCGGCCCAGAAGGGGACTGCGGTACACCAGGCGATGCAGTATCTGGACTTTTCCTCCGTGGATTCCGTTGAAGCGATCCAGGCCCAATTACGCAGAATGGTGGAGGAGGACTTTCTGACTGCGGCGCAGGCGGAGGCGGTGGATCCGGAAAAACTGCTTCGGGTCTTCCGCGGCCCCCTGGGCGATATGATCCGGGGCGCGGATCGAGTCCTGCGGGAATTCAAGTTTTCCGTATTGTCGCCGGCGCAGACCTGGTATCCGGATTGCGAAGGAGAACAGATCCTGCTGCAGGGCGTCACTGACTGCTGCCTGTTTTCCGACGGCGGCATCACGGTCGTGGATTTCAAGACCGACCGGATCCATCCCGGCGCCGAAACGGAAGCAGGGGAGAAGTACCGCCCGCAGCTGGAGGCATACGCCGCCGCGCTCAGCCGGATCTTCCGGCTTCCGGTACGGAAAAAGATCCTGTATTTTTTCGCAAGCGATACCATGACAGAGCTCTGAGAAATGAAAAAAGCAAGAGGTATCAGATCGATACCTCTTGCTTTTTCTGCGGATCCTTTAGGACGCGCTGTTCTGGTTGGAGTTGAAGGTCAGATTGGTATTGGCGTGCTTCATCAGATCCTCGTTCACCGTCACGTCGTTCTTGGACGCGATATCGCTGTAATACTTGGACCACAGCGCGCTCTCCACCATCTGGTCACGGTAGGTCTTTTCCTCGGTGCTGGCGTAGCGGACAATATAGTAGGCCGTGGCGGTCTCATAGCCGGTGAGCAGATCGCCGGACTTCCGTTCCGCGTCGAAGAGGAAGTCGCGGATCTCCTCGATGGAATAATCCTTGGTGATGGTGTTGGTGCCGACGTTGTAGCCCAGGGCGGAGACGGCAGTGCTGAACTCCGCATCGGTCATGCCGTCGTGGATCGCAGCAAGCAACTCGTCGCGCTTCTGCTCAGCGGTCTTTTCTTCCTTGGCCTCAGTCGCTTCCTGGACTTCCTCGTCCTTCTGCTCGGCAGCCTCATCCTTCTCTTCCGCGGGCTTGTCCTTGTTGATGGTGAAGATGTTTGCGTTGACCAGGTGGTAGTCGTTGGTCTCTCTGCCGTCAAAACGAACCGCGTAGAAGTAAAGATTGTCCTCGCTTCTGGCGAACACCTTCACGTCGCCGGGCTGACGCTCTGCGTCGAACAGCCACTGGGCGATCTCGTCGGTGAGGTAGTTGGTCATGTCGCTCTTGTTGTAGGTCTTGGAGATGGCGTCCTCAGGCATTTCCTTCGCGTAGCTCTCCGCCAGCTCCCGGGCCTCAGCCTTGGCCTCGTCCGTATAGGTGGTGGAAGGCTGGGTCTCAGCGGTAGGATCGGTATTGTCGTCGGAGGGAAGCGTCAGCGCGGGCTCCACCGTGGTGGATTTGGCGCTGGAGGTTTTGTAGGTCAGGGAAACCATGTCGTACTGAGAGGGATCCTCCTCGTAGGCCTTCTTCAGTTCTTCCGCAGTGGGCGCGTAGTCGGAGCTGAGCTTCTGGGCGTAGGAGGAATAGAGCATGACCATGTTCAGATACTGCTCGTAGTTATCCAGATTGCAGCCCTCGCCGAAGCGAAGCTCCAGATACTTGTCCGCGGAGGGATAGCCGTACAGAGCCGCGTCGGATTTCACGGAATTGACGCCGTTGGCAATGGTGGCCTTATCTTCCTCAGACAGCTCGTAGTGGTTGGCCTTGGCCTCAGCCACCACGTTCAGCATTTCCTTCAGCGTCGAGTTGGTGGATTCTTTAAAGTAGTCCTCCAGGGTGCCGTCGCCGAAAACGCTGTTCTGCTCCGCAAAGGGGACGCCGGTCTGGACAAAATAGGAATAGCTGCTGTAGAAATTCGAAGCATTGTAGTTGTACAGATAGTTATATACAGGAACGCTGACCGTTTCGCTGCCGACGGTCACCACAGCGGCCTCGGTGTCATAGCTGGGGCGATTCACCAGCTTGACGACAGCGAACACGGCGGCCGCGCAGATGAAGATCACCAGCAAAACCACCAGCACGTTGCGGACAGTCTGCTTCTTTTGCTGATTCGCCGTCTGAACGGCCACGTTCTTGGCGGAAAGGCCCTGCTGTTCCAGCTCCTTGCGCTTCTTTTTGGATGCAGATGCGCTCATTTGATTCATCAATCCTCTCAAAATTTGCTGTGGCCCTGTTCGTTCGGGCCAATCGCTCGCTATTATACAGCGCTTTCAGTCAAGTTTCAAGAGAAAGTTTTATTTTACAGAAAATCTTTACAATAATATAACCAAATGCACAAAAAACCCCGCTTAAGCCGTGTGCACCCATTTATAACCTGCACGATACTGGCAGGTGGGTCGCCGCTCCTTGGTTTCTCTGTTCCCAACTTCCGCGGGCAAGCCACGCGGGAGGTCTACAATCCGCCAGGGAAGACTCAGGCGTCCCGAAAAAATGATGTGGGTCTAAAAGGGTACATCACGCACTAAGCAGGGAATTTTATGATGTCAGGGACGAATCACGCCGTCCGGTCTTGCGTCACGCGTCTTCGTCGTCGTTCGATTCGTAGTCGTCCAGCAAGAGATCATACACCGCAGCCAGCTCTTCTTCGTCTGTCACGGCCTCCAGAATCTCCTCACCGTCTTCCATGACCACCTTGAGAACGCTGACCTCCAGATCCGCGTCTTCTTCCTCCGAAGAATCCGCAGGGCAGACGCCCAGATATGTGCTGCCCTGATACTCCACGGAGCACAGGACCTCCAGCTCATATTCGACGCCGTCCTCGTCGGTGATGGTGATATAATCGTCTCCGAATAGTTCGCTCATTCAGTTTGCCTCCAAAATCTTTCTGGTATTATTTTACCAAGAATTGCATGAAAAATCAATAGAAAATCTGTCATACGCAAATAGCAGATTCCGCAAAGATCGGCCTTTGTTTTTGTGCAGGATCACAAAAAAATATAAAAAGGGGCTTGGAATTTGCACGGACATCGTTTATAATATAAGATGAAATCTATGCGAGCCGAGCTGCTCGCTAATGCCGGAGGCAAAAATGGACGAAAACAGACCCCTTACGATCGTGAATCAAAAACCGGATAAACGGCGTGAAAAAGAACCGAATCCCTTTGAAGCAGGCGGCTTTGCAGGGACGGTTTATTCCATGCTCCACGATATGGTTTGTATCCTGGCGTTTATCGTTGTTTTCTTTGTTCTTGCAGCGCGGCTTGTCGGTGTTTCCGGCAGCTCCATGTATCCCACCCTGGTGGGCGCGAACGAGAAGGCAGACACCACTGGCGATTATCTGATCCTGCGAAGCAATTTCCTGTCTGCGTCCTATGAGCAGGGGGATATCGTGGTGGCCTGCGTCCCCACCTTTGAGAACGGAAAGCCCCTGGTCAAGCGTGTGGTGGCCACCGGCGGGCAGACGGTTTCCTTCCGGATCGGCGAGGATATGCAGATGCACGTCTACGTGGACAACGTCCTGCAGCCGGAGGAGTTCATCAACGAGCCCATGTCCCCCTGGGGCCTGTCGTCTGACAGCAATTCCATTACGGTTCCCGAGGGCTGCTATTTCCTCATGGGCGACAACCGCAACAATTCCGCTGACAGCCGCCAGCACAACATCGGCCCGGTGGACGAGCGCTATATCGTCGGCAAGGCGCTGTGCCTGGTCTTCCCGGGGCAGGACACCCAAAACGAGAACAGCCGAAACTTCAAACGCCTTGGAGATATCTATGACTGACGACATAAATATTCAGTGGTATCCCGGCCACATGACCAAAACCAGGCGCATGATGGAGTCTGAGTTAAAGCTTGTGGACGCGGTATGCGAGATCATCGACGCACGGATCCCCGTCTCCTCCCGCAACCCGGATATCGACGCCATCTGCGGGGCCAAGCCGCGCATGATCATTCTGAACCGGATCGACATGGCTGACCGCGCCCGGACGAAGGCCTGGGCGGATCATTTCAAAAGTCTCGGCTTTTCTGTGATCCAGACCGACTGCAAGTCCAGAAAGGGCGTCTCGGATTTCTCCCCGGCTCTGAACCGTCTGCTGGCGGAAAAGCGCAGACGCTATGCTGAAAAGGGCATGGCAGGCAAGCCCCTCAAGGCCATGATCGTGGGCATCCCGAACGTGGGGAAGTCCACCTTTATCAACCAGGTGGCGGGGCGCAAGGGCGCCAAGGCGGAAAACCGTCCCGGCGTCACCCGGGGCAAGCAGTGGGTCACGGTGGATCCTGGCCTGCTTCTGCTGGACACTCCGGGGATCCTCTGGCCCAAGTTCGAGGATCCCGAGGTGGGGCTGCGCCTTGCCTGGACCGGGGCCGTGAAGGACGACATTCTGGATACCCAGACCCTGGCCGCCCGTCTGATGGCCCAGCTGTGGCTGGACTATCCCCAGGCCCTCCGGG
This sequence comes from Oscillospiraceae bacterium, assembly GCA_016292255.1. Lineage (GTDB taxonomy): Bacteria > Bacillota > Clostridia > Oscillospirales > Oscillospiraceae > JAFRPC01. Next base: position 12,162 of record JAEEZZ010000028.1, on the reverse strand, counting down.
ATCGCTATAAGCTTGACGGCAGCCTGCTTCCCCCGGACTTTGCTTCTCTCGGCCCTGCCGCCCAGGGCTTCGCGCTGATGGAGCAGGCCGCCAAAAATCGGGGCTTCCTGCTGCCCGGGGCGGAGATCGACCTGGATCGGATGGCAAACGTCCTGCTGGAAGAATACCGCTCCTGCAAGCTGGGCTGCTTTACCTTGGAGAACGTACAGCCATGACGAACGATTTATATTCCTGCGAGGCCGCGCTCCGGAAGGATTTTCCGATCCTGTGCGGCATTGACGAGGCAGGGCGGGGCCCTCTGGCCGGCCCTGTCTGCGCTGCGGCCTGCGTCCTGCCGGAGGGGCTTGTGATCGAGGGCCTCAACGACTCCAAAAAGCTCTCGGAAAAGCGCAGGGAAGCGCTCTATGAACAGATCACCACCCAGGCTGTCGCCTGGGCTGTCTGTCTGGTGGATGAAGCCGTCATCGACGAGATCAACATCCTCCAGGCCACCTTCCGGGCCATGCGCGGAGCCGTAGCCAAGCTGGGCCTGCAGCCGGATCTGTGCCTGGTAGACGGAAACCGGGATCCCGGCCTCGGCCTGCCCACCAGAACGGTGGTCAAGGGGGACGCCAGCTGCGCCTCCGTGGCCGCTGCTTCGATCCTGGCGAAGGTCACCCGTGACCGTCTGATGTGCGCCTACGACGCCCAGTACCCCGGCTATGGCTTCGCCGTGCACAAGGGCTACGGCACCAAGGCCCATTACGCGGCCATCCAGCAGCTCGGCCTGTGCCCGATCCATCGCCGCAGCTTTTTGAAAAACTATGGATCGACGTAACGGCGTTGGGGCCTGGGGCGAGGAGCAGGCCGCCAAATATCTGAAAAAGCAGGGCTATCGCATCCTGGAGCGCAACTATTCCTGCCGCTTCGGAGAGATCGATCTGATCGTCTCCAACCGCGAATACCTGGTGTTTGTGGAGGTCAAGCTCCGGAAATCGGACGCTGTGGCCCGGGCCGCCGAATTTGTGGACTTCCGGAAGCAAAACCGGCTCCGCACCACCGCGGAGCTCTGGCTGAGTATACATGAAACAGAGCTCCAGCCGCGCTTCGACGTGGTGGAGATCTACGCGCCGGAGGGCGAAAGCACCAAAAAACCATTGATTCATCATCTGGAGGACGCCTTTCAATGAGAGAGAAGTTTCCTGTTTTTGACCTGCACTGTGACACCGCAACAGAACTCAGCCTGCAAAAGAAATCCCTTGGGTCCAACGATCTGCATATCGATCTGGATCGGGCAGACAGGCTTTTGACCCATCATCAGTTCTACGCGTTTTGCTGTGTCTATGACCGGGCGTTTCAGCCTCTGCCTGCCTCTGAGGCGCAGTCGCAGTTTTTGCGCGCTGTTTCCGACTTCTACAGCCAGATCAGCGAAAACAATCAGCGGGTGAAGCTCTGCCGGAACGCGGAGGATCTGATCGCCGCGGCCAAGGAGGCCAAGCAGGGGGCGTTTCTCTCCCTGGAGGGCCCGGAGGCCATCGGCTGCGACCCGGATCGCCTGGACGAGCTCAAGGATCTGGGCTTCCTCATGACGACCCTGACCTGGAACTTCCCCAATGCGCTGGCAGGCCCCCACGGGACCGATCTGGGTCTGACCGACCTGGGCAAGGCCTTCGTCCGGCGGGCCCAGGAGCTGGGCATCGTCATCGACGTGAGCCACCTGTCCGAGAAGGCGTTCTGGGATCTGATCGACGTCACCGCGGCCCCCATCGTGGCCTCTCACTCCAACAGCCGCGTCATCTGCCCCCATACCCGGAATCTTACCGACGAGCAGTTCAAGGTGATCTGCAATCTGGGCGGTCTGGTGGGTCTGAATCTCTATCCGCCCTTCCTGAACGAGAAGGGGAGCGCCGATTTCTCGGATATCAAGCGGCATCTGGATCACTTCCTGGCGCTGGGCGGGGAACACCGGCTGGCGATCGGCGGCGATCTGGACGGATGCGACTGCCTTCCCACGGGCTTCACCGGCGTGGAGAGCTGGAACGATCTGGGCCGCTGGCTGCTGCAGCAGGGCATGGAGGAGGAGACCGTCAACAGCGTGTTCAACAACAACGCGGTGATGTTTGCCCTGAAGCACCTGCAGAAAAAGAGAGTTGGAGGATAACATGGCACTTTACGCCATCGGCGATCTGCATTTGTCTTTTGAGGCGGACAAGCCCATGGACGTGTTTGGAAAGGCCTGGGTCGGCTATGTGGACAAGCTCCGCTCCGGCCTGTCCTGCGTCACGGAGGCGGACACCACCGTGCTGCTGGGCGATCTGAGCTGGTCGATGGATCTGGCCCGCGCCAGGGAGGATTTCGCCTTTATCAACGCCATCCCGGGCCGCAAGATCATCCTCAAGGGCAACCACGACTACTGGTGGACCACCGCGTCCAAATTCTATCAGTTCTGCGCCGAGCAGGGCTTCTCCGAGCTCTATATCCTCAACAACAACTTCTACGAGTACGGCGAGACGGCGATCTGCGGCACCCGCGGCTGGTTTTTCGAGGAGGAGCGCGGCACAGCCCACGATGAAAAGATCCTGAACCGGGAGCTGATGCGGCTGGAGAGCTCGCTGAAAGCGGCAGGGGAGAGGGAGAAGATCTGCTTCCTGCACTACCCGCCGGTATACCGGGGCTACCGCTGCCAGCCCATTCTGGATCTGCTGCATCGCTATGAGGTCCGGCAGTGCTGGTACGGCCATCTGCATTCGGAAAGCCACCGTTTGGCGGTCACAGGCTGCTACGAGGGCATTGACTTCCGGCTGGTTTCCGGGGATTACGTCAATTTTACGCCGATTTGCGTGAAAACATGAGAAAATTCAAAAAATAATACTTGCAATTTTTATGTTTTCTGCTACTATATATAGGCTTAGGCGAACGCCATACAGGAGGAAATAGAATCATGAACGTTAAAAGTGCAAACAGAGAGAACAACAAACTGACCGTCAACGTCGAAATCGAGTCCGAGGTCTTCGAGGCCGGCATCAACAAGGCCTATCTGAAGAACCGCAAATACATCACCGTTCCCGGCTTCCGCAAGGGCAAGGCGCCCCGGAAGATGATCGAGAACCTTTACGGCGCCCAGGTGTTCCACTCCGACGCGGTGGAGGAGATCTTCCCCGACGTGTTCAAGGAAGCCGTCCTGGATCAGGGTTGGAAGACTGTCGGTCAGCCCTCTGTTACCGATATGAACGTCCGGGACGACAAGTCCCTGGAGCTGACCATCGAGACCGAGCTCTATCCCGAGGTGGAGCTGGGCCAGTATAAGGGCGTGGAGGCCCCCAAGGCCGCTGTTGCCGTGACCGACGAGATGGTCGAGGCCGAGCTGGATCGCAAGGCCAACGAGGTCGCCCGGATCGTGACCGTGGAGCGTCCCGCCCAGGAGGGCGATACCGTTGTCATCGACTACAAGGGCCTGAAGGACGGCGTCGCCTTCGACGGCGGCACGGCTGAGGGCTATGAGCTGCGTCTGGGCAGCCACACCTTCATTCCCGGCTTCGAGGATCAGCTGATCGGCGCTGTCGCCGGCGATGAGAAGGAGCTCAACATCACCTTCCCCGAGGACTATCACGCCAAGGAGCTGGCGGGCGTGCCTGTCGTTTTCTGCGTGAAGGTGCACGAGGTCAAGGAGACCCAGGTTCCCGCCAAGGACGACGAGCTGGCCAAGGACGTTTCCGAATTTGACACCCTCGATGAGCTGCGTGCCGATCTTCGCAAGAATCTGGAGCAGAAGCAGCAGGAGGAGGCCGACCGTTCCTTTGAGAACGCTCTGATGGAGAAGGTCGCCGAGTCCGCCAAGCTGGAGCTGCCCGCCGCCATGATCGAGGAAGAGCTGGACAACGAGCTGCAGAACTTCGACTATCAGCTGCGCTCCCAGGGCATGAGCCTGGAGCAGTACAGCAAGATGCTGGGCGGCGATCTGTCCCGCTTCAGAACCAGTATGCGTCCTTCCGCTGAGAAGCAGGTTCGGCTGCGTGTCGTTCTGAACGCCATCGCCGATGCCGAGGGCATCGAGGCCACCCAGGAGGATCTGGACGCCGAGTACCAGAAGCTGGCGGAGCAGTACGGCATGGAGATTGAGAAGATCAAGGCTGCGGTCCCCGCTGCGGAGATCACCACCGACCTCAAGGTTCGCAAGGCCCGCGACCTCATCGTCTCCCAGGCTGTGGCGACTGCCCCCGTGGAGGAATAATTCCGGTTTTATCCGGTTACAATGTTTTAACGACTGTGGCGGGGCCGATGCGTTCCATCGGCCCCGTTATTTGAAAGGAGAATGACCATGAGCTTAGTTCCCTATGTGGTCGAGCAAACCAGCCGCGGCGAGCGATCCTACGACATTTTCTCCCGCCTGCTGAACGACCGGATCGTGATGCTCTCCGAGGAGGTCAACGATACCACTGCCTCTCTGATCGTAGCCCAGCTGCTCTATCTGGAGGCCCAGGATCCGGATAAGGATATCCAGTTCTATATCAACAGCCCCGGCGGCGTGATCACCTCCGGCATGGCCATTTACGATACGATGCAGTATATCAAGTGTGACGTTTCCACCATCTGCATCGGCATGGCTGCGTCCATGGGCGCGTTTTTGCTCTCCGCCGGCGCAAAGGGGAAGCGGATGGCTCTGCCCAACGCGGAGATCATGATCCACCAGCCCTCCGGCGGCGCCCAGGGCCAGGCCACGGACATTCAGATCCAGGCCCGCCGCATCCTGAGCATGAAGCAGAAGCTCAATCAGATCCTCGCCGCCAATACCGGCAAGCCACTGGAGCAGATCGCCGCGGATACCGAGCGCGATAACTTCATGACCGCCCAGGAAGCCGTGGCCTACGGGATCATCGACAAGGTGATCGACCACCGATAATCTCTTTGCAGGCGGCGCGTCGTTTGCAACACCTACCTCGAAAGGAGTGACTCTGTTGGCAAGTGAGAAAAGCGTCCGTTGTTCCTTCTGCGGCAAGCGGCAGGAGCAGGTCAAGCGGATGATGTCCGGCCCCAACAATGTCTATATCTGCAATGAGTGCGTGGATCTGTGCAACAGTCTGATCCGGGAGGATCTCTACGAGACTGAGAACCGATTCAGCCACAACCCCGAAAAGCTCCCGACTCCCAAAGAGATCAAGGAGTATATGGACAACTATATCATCGGCCAGGAGGACGCCAAGATCGCCCTCTCCGTGGCTGTGTATAACCACTACAAGCGGATCTACTTTGCCGCCGACTCCGACGTGGATATGCAGAAGAGCAACATCCTGCTCATCGGGCCCACCGGCTCGGGCAAGACCCTCTTTGCCCAGACCCTGGCCAAGATCCTGGACGTTCCCTTTGCCATTGCCGACGCCACCACCCTCACCGAGGCCGGCTACGTGGGCGAGGATGTGGAAAACATCCTGCTCCGGCTCATCCAGGCTGCGGATTGGGACGTGGAGCGTGCCGAGCAGGGCATCATCTATATCGACGAGATGGATAAGATCGCCCGTAAGAGCGAAAACACCTCCATCACTCGGGACGTCTCCGGTGAGGGCGTCCAGCAGGCCCTTCTGAAGATCGTGGAGGGCACCGTGGCCAACGTGCCGCCCCAGGGCGGACGGAAGCACCCCCAGCAGGAGTTCATTCAGATCGACACCTCCCGCATCCTCTTCATCTGCGGCGGCGCCTTCGACGGCCTGGATAAGATCATCGAGCGCCGGGTGGATCGCAGCTCCCTGGGCTTCGGCTCCGAGCTGTGCAGCAAGAAGGATCGCAAGATCGGCGAGCTGTTCCGCCAGGTGCAGCCCCACGATCTGCTGAAATTCGGCATTATTCCGGAATTGGTGGGCCGTCTGCCGGTCATCACCAGCCTGCATGACCTCTCCTCCGATGATCTGGTTCGGATCCTCACCGAGCCCAAAAACGCCCTGTGCAAGCAGTACAAGCAGATCCTGTCCTATGACGGCGTGGAGCTGGAATTCACGCCCGAGGCCCTGACTGCTGTGGCGCAGCTGGCTGTGGAGCGGAAGATCGGAGCCCGCGGCCTGCGTGCGGTGATGGAGGGGATCCTCACGCCTTTGATGTATGAGATCCCGTCCGACAAGACCATCACCAAGGTAACTGTGACGGAGGAATCCGTCCGCGGCACGGGAAAACCGCTGCTGATTCACAGCGAGAAGCCCCGGCGGATCTCCGGCGAATAAGCATTGCGTTGTAGGGGGCGGCGCCCTCGACGCCCCGAACCGGGTCTCCTTTGGAAACCGCGGGCCGTCGAATGCACCGGCCCCTGCAATCGTATATCCCTTTTTCACTCCTGAAAGGAGGTTTGAACCATGGAAGAACGTATGGAATACGAACAACTCCCCGTGATCGCCCTGCGCGGGCTGATCGCATTTCCCCACACCACCATGCACTTTGAGGCCGGCCGTGAAAAGTCCCTGCGGGCCATCGACAAGGCAATGAAGGCCGACCAGCGCGTGCTTTTGCTGCCTCAGCGCTCGGTGATGGACAACGACCCGGATTTCAACGCCCTGAACCCCATCGGCACCGTGGCGCAGATCAAGCAGATCGTCCGTGCCCCCGGTGAGGCGGCCCGGCTGCTTGTCACCGGTCTGACCCGGGCCCGGGTGGTGACCGCGCTGAAAACCGAGCCCTATCTCTGCGCCCGGATCGTAACGCTCCACGATGAGCAGCTGAACCTGAGCCCCAGGCTGGAGGCCATGATGCGGACCGCCTACCGGCTGTTCGAGGAGTTCATGGAGGTGAGCCAGCGCCCGCTCCATGAGGAAATGCTCCGGATGCTGGCCAGCAAGGATCCGGGGGAGGTCAGCGATATTGCGGCCCAGGCCGCATCCTTCCGCTTCGAGGATAAGCTGATGCTTCTCAATCAGCTCCATCCCGGCAAGCGCCTGTTCCGCTGCAATCATCTGATGAACCACGAGCTGAACATTCTCTCTCTGGAAGAAGAGATGCAGGATAAGGCCCAGGAGAGCATGAACAAGGATCAGCGGGACTATTATCTGCGCGAGCAGATGAAGGCCATCCGGCAGGAGCTGGGCGAGGAAGACGACGCGGATGAATATGAGGATCGGATCAAGGCCCTCCATCTGGCCTCCGAGTCCGAAGAAAAGCTGCTCAAGGAGGTGGCGCGCCTGCGTAAGCAGCCCTTCGGCTCCTCCGAAGCGTCTGTGATCCGCAACTATCTGGACGTGGCCCTGGAGCTGCCCTGGAACGAATCCACCAAGGAACGGCTGAACGTGGAGCAGGCTAAAAAGCTGCTGGATCAGGATCACTTCGGCCTGCAGCAGGTCAAGACCCGGATTCTGGAATTCCTGGCCGTCCGGCAGTTTGCGCCGGAGAACCGGGGGCAGATCCTCTGCCTTGTGGGGCCTCCGGGCGTCGGCAAGACCTCCATCGCCACCTCCATCGCCGCCTGTCTGAACCGCAAGCTGGCCCGGATCTCTCTGGGCGGCGTCCATGACGAGGCGGAGATCCGGGGCCACCGGAAGACCTATATCGGGGCCATGCCCGGACGGATCCTGTCCGCGCTGACCCAGGTCAAGAGCAACAACCCTCTGATCCTATTTGATGAGATCGACAAGCTGGGCTCCGACTACCGGGGAGATCCCTCCGCGGCCCTGCTGGAGGTTCTGGATCCCGAGCAGAACAGCAGCTTCCGGGATAACTTCCTGGAGCTGCCCTTTGACCTGAGCAAGTGTATGTTCATCACCACCGCCAATACCGACGATACGATCCCCCGTCCGCTGCTGGATCGTATGGAGGTCATCCACCTGGATTCCTACACCGACGAGGAAAAGGTGATGATCGCAAAGAATCACCTTCTGCCCAAGCAGCGGGCCCGTCACGGTCTGAAAAAGACCCAGCTTCGCATCCCCGACAGCACCCTGCGGGAGATCATCTCCTGCTATACCCGGGAATCCGGCGTGCGCCGTCTGGAACAGGAGCTGGCCAAGGTCTGCCGCAGAGCCACCATGGAGCTGCTGGAGCACCCCGAGATCACCCGCCTCACCGTGACCTCCGCCAACCTGGAAAAGTACCTGGGCATCCGCAAATTCCTGCCGGACCGTCTTCCCGAGGAGGATCCCATCGGCCTGGTCAACGGCCTTGCCTGGACTTCCGTGGGCGGCGAGATGCTGGAGGTGGAATGCAACGTGGTGGAGGGCACCGGCAAGCTGGAGCTCACCGGCAATCTGGGCAAGGTCATGCAGGAATCCGTCCAGGCTGCCATGAGCTATATCCGCTCCCGGGCCAAGAGCCTGGGCATCCCGGAGGACTTCTATAAGACCAAGGACATCCACGTCCATTTCCCCGAGGGCGCTGTGCCCAAGGACGGCCCCAGCGCGGGCGTCACCGTCTGTACGGCGCTGGTGTCCGCTTTGACCGGCGCCAGAGTGCGGCGGGATATTGCCATGACAGGCGAGATCTCCATCCGGGGCCGGGTGCTGCCCATCGGCGGCCTGAAGGAAAAGACTATGGCCGCCCTGCGCCACGGGATCAAGACCGTCATCATCCCCGAGGAGAACCGCAAGGATCTGGAGGAGATCGATCAGACCGTGCGGAAGGCCCTGACCTTCGTCACGGCCCGCACCGCCGATACCGTGCTGGAGACCGCTCTGCGCTTTCCCCAGCCCGACGCCCCCGTCGTCGTCTCCGCCGACCCGCAAAGTTTGCCCCTCGCCACCCCGCCGATCCCCCGGAAGCGTAAGCCCGACATCAGACAGTAGGGGACGATTGGGAATTGAGAATTGAAAATTGAAAGTTGAGAATTGAGTCGGACATCCGGCAGCTCTCCGATAACGAGAAATCATAAATCTCAGATTTGTACCCTATCATTTTGCACTTTGCATTTTGCATTCTCCGAAAGGAGGCGCTCATGAACCTTCAAAAAGCAGAGTTTCTTACCTCTGTCACCGCCATGGAGAAGCTCCCCAAGGACGGACTGCCGCAGATCGCGTTCTCCGGCAAGTCCAACGTGGGGAAATCCTCGGTGATCAACCGGATCCTCAACCGCAAAAACTTTGCGCGGGTAGGGGAGACCCCCGGCAAGACCGTGCATATCAACTTCTTCCGGATTGACGACCGGGCCTACTTCGTAGACCTGCCCGGCTACGGCTACGCCAAGGTGCCTCAGTCTGAAAAGGAGCGCTGGGGCAAGCTGATGGAGCAGTATTTCTCCGTCCCGGAGCGCATCGCCCTGGGCATCCTGATCGTGGACGCCCGGCATAAGCCCACGGAGAACGACGTCACCATGGCCCGCTACTTCCAGGACTCCGGCCGTCCCTATCTGGTGGTGGCCAATAAGCTGGATAAGCTGAAAAAATCCGAGCTGGAGCCCAATATGGCGCTGATCCGCCAGACCCTGTCTCTGCCCGAGGAAACCGTGCTGATCCCCTTCTCCGCAGAAAAGGGCACCGGCCGGGACGAGCTTGTCCGCCACATTCTTTCTGCCTGCGAGCGCACCACCCCGTAGGGGCGAGCATCGCTCGTCCCCAGTCCATCCCGTAGGGGCGAGCATCGCTCGTCCCCAGTCCATCCCGTAGGGGCGAGCATTGCTCGTCCCCAGTCCGCACAAGCTTCCACCCATGAAAGCAGGTGAACCGCCACGGAGAATGAAACGATTACGCTGAAATGCCCCAGCTGCGGCAGGGAAATATCCGTCCCCGCAGAGTTAGAGCGCTTTTCCTGCGTCTACTGCGGCGCGAAGCACAGCATGGCCGCGTTCCGGCAGCCGGCTCCGCCTGCGGATGAAGCGGATCTCCGCTTTGCGGAAGAACACCTGCTGGACTGTATCCGGGACTTCCCGGACGCCTATAAGCAGTTTAACGGCAAGCAGTACGCGGCTTTCTATCAGACCCACAGGGACGCCATAGCGCCGGTGTATGAGGCGATGGATCGCTGGGTCTGCGCCCACCCGAACCGGCGTCAGGCCCTGCTGGAGGATTTCACAGCGGAGTTTTTGCGCCAGTGGGAGGACTATCATCGCACCCATCCCAAGGCAAGATCCAAGCACGCCCGGGATCGGCTGGCGTTCTCCAACAAGCTGACCCTGGCCTGGTATACCATGCCAGCGATCCGGAGCCTGGGCCTGTCCGTCAGCGAGGCCTTTCCGCGGCTGCTGTGTGACCACTTCAAGGAACGCTACCCGGATAACTACTTCGAGTTGAGCAGCTTTGAGGAGATCAACAGCGGCTTTCGCAAGCATTGGTCGCTGTTCCGGCTATTTCAACGGAATTCGTCAAAATAAACCCCGGCGCAGCCCAAATCGTCCAAATTGTTCCCCCGAATCTACCGATTATTTCCACAATAAAACCCTTGACAAACAGCCCATCCTGTGTTATACTGTTTCAGCAATGAGCAAGAAATATCGCGGGATAGAGCAGTTCGGTAGCTCGTCGGGCTCATAACCCGGAGGTCGGGGGTTCAAATCCCTCTCCCGCAACCATAAAAGAAACGTCTTTTGTCTACCACGACAAAGGGCGTTTCTTTTAGCATTTCAGGCAAAAAACGGGCAAAAACAGGCATTTTCGGGCTTTCAGACGGTAGACCAGCCGTCCGGAAGCCCGATTTTTTGTTTTCAGGGCGCGATAACGGTCGAAAACGGTGGTGTTCTTTTTGCATTTCTTTGCTCCGCAAAGAAAACAAAAAAGAGTATATGGGCTAGGATTTGAACCCAAAAAGACGCAATAATGAGCCAAAATTCACAAATAGGTCATTATAAAATGCCGCAAACCCCTTCCAATTTGCGATTATTTATGCTATACTAAATATGTATAATCTGCCCTATTCGAAGAGGGGGTGCCGTAAGATACAAGGCCAACAAAAAACAAACTGATTACAGCACCGTGAAAGGATGTCCCATGATAAAAGAGTATTTGCTTCAGAACTGGTCCTTGATACTGGTTTTGTCAGCGTTTGCGATAGCGCTTCGCATCACCGTCTTTTTGGATAAAAAAACTATCCGGCGTATGTATATTTTGATAGTCGGCGTGTTTTTGCTCTCTCTTGTTGTATTTGTGGAGTTCGAATACGCCGTGTATGCCGAAAACAAGACCCTGCGCGGCGTTCTGACGGCGATACGCTATAGTGCGACGCCCTTTATCATTTCGCAGATTATCTATACGCTGGTGAAGAAACAAACCTTGTATATATTCATTCCCTCAGTCATCCTTGCGGTGATCGATTTCATTTCGATTTTTACAGGCATCGTCTTCATGATAGAAGCGGATAACAGTTTTTCACGCGGCGTGCTCGGTTACCTGCCTTTCGTTGTGGCGGGGCTATATTGCATTGCCTTGGTTTATCTCCTGATCAAAAGATGCAACAAGAAATGGATGGAGATTGTTCCCATTGTCTTTCTCAGTTTCGCGTTGCTTTCAGAGTTGGTCTTTCCGTTTGTATTCGGAAGTGATTTTTCCAGAATCTTCTGCTCGACAATCGCCGTAGCACTGTTCGTATACTACGTTTTTGAAATTCTGCAGCAGACAAAAAAAGACTCACTGACAGGACTGCTCAACCGACACGCCTACAACGCCGATATCTGCAAGAATCCTGAGGAAATCACGGCATTGATATCGATTGATATGAATGGGCTAAAAGTCATAAACGACACGTTGGGACACGCTGCCGGAGACAAAGCGTTGGTCACACTGGCGCTTTGCTTCCGCCGAGCACTGAAAAGCAGGCAGTTTGGTTACAGGATAGGCGGAGACGAGTTTGTTATCCTTTGCCGCAAAACTTTGCAAGCCGAAATGATGGAATTGATCAAACGCATCGAGTCTAACGTCGGCGAAACAACATACAATTGCGCTGTCGGTTACAGTTATTCCGCAGACGGGAAGAAGCCGATTGAAGATATGCTCAGAGAGTCTGATATGATGATGTATGCCATGAAAGAATGCTACTATAAGGAACGCGGAAAATAAATATCGAAGACAAGCGAAATGAGAAAGAGAAAGAAACACGAACCGGGCGCGAGTGAACCTAAAATCGGTACAAATAACTTTTCTCACCTTGTTCTGAAGTGTACCCCATGTCAAGGACAATTTTGAATTTTAGGGGGTAAACCAGCCCCCAGATATGATATGATGAAACTGCTTTCCCGTTACGGAGGATAGTGCAACGCTGAGGAGCGACATGAGCGCCGTGACGGGTTCCGGA
>JAEEZZ010000027.1 GCA_016292255.1 Oscillospiraceae bacterium | reverse complement strand
GGAGATAATGTTTTCGATCGTTGTTTACGCTAATATGAAGGGGATCTATTCGAGCAGGGGCATAGAAGAAGCATGCAGGACGGATATTCGCTTCATGTGGCTCTTGCAGTACAGGAAGGCGCGAGATCACACGACCATATGCTAAGGTGAAATACAACAGCCCCGATGCGCTGTCCACCATTGTAAATAACGCATTCAACAACATGTACGCGAAAGCGGAGTAACCTGTTGAGGAGCCGAATAATATCGGCTTCTCTTATTGTCTCTTGAAAAAACAATCAGCTTGTGCTATATTATAAAAAACTAAGGGAAACAAGCGCCATACGAGAACTGGAGCTTCACGGGGACAACCTAAGGGACAACCCAATGGCATAACCCTCAAAAACCTTGATAAATAAAGGACTTTGGAGCCTGAAACTTTCAGAAGTACGGCTTGAAGGCTGCCCGCCGCGCACCCCAGTTCTCCAAGCGTTAATCAAAGCTTTCAATGTACCAAAAACCCCGGAAGCTCGTGGCTTCCGGGGTTTCGTTCGTTCGGGAAAAGTTTCGTTCGGGGAATGCCTACACCACAGAGGGCTCGGTGAAGAGCTTGCCCTCGGCGAAGCGGGAGAGCTTGAGCCGGGAGGCGTCGATGGTGGGCTCCATGCCCAAAATCATCTCGGACATGACGGTGCCGGTGACGGGGCCGAACATGAAGCCGTGGCCGCTGAAGCCAACGGCGACGTAGAAGCCCTCCACGCCCTCCACCTTATCGTAGATGGGCTGGCGGTCGGGGGACATATTGTACAGGCCGGCCCACTGGCGGACCACCCGCAGCTTGCCGATGGCAGGCAGCACCAGGTCGATGGTCTTGGCCATCTCCTCCAGGAAGTGCCAGGAGGAGGTGCGCCGCAGATCCCTGGGCTCCGAGGAGTCGCTGCGGCCCATGATGAAGGAGCCGTGGGGGGACTGCTGAACGTAGAGGTTCAGATTGAAGGCCATGACCATGGGATCCTGCATGGGCTCCACAGGCTCGGTGACCAGGATCTGATGTCGCTCGGAATACAGGGGCAGCTCCACCCCCACCATCTTTGCGATGCCCTGGGACCAGGCGTTGGCGGCGTTGACCACCACGGGGGTCTCGATGCAGCCCTTGTTGGTCTCCACGCCTACGATCCTGCCCTTTTCCACCTTGATGCCGGTGACCTCGGTGAAGGTGTTGAACTCCACCCCCAGGCGCTTGGCGGCCTTGTAGAAGGCGTCGGTGGTCTTGTGGGGGTTCAGGAAGCCGTCCTTCTGGCAGTAGGCCGCGCCGGAGAGAACGCTGGTGTTCAGATGGGGCACGATCTCCTTGGCCTCCTCCAGGCTGACCATGCGGGAGGGGATGCCGCAGGCGTGCTGCACCTCGATGTTCTTCCGGAACTGGGTGAGCTCCTTCTCAGTGTCGGCGATCATCAGATAGCCGCTCTGCCGCAGCTCGATATCGCCGTCGTATTCCAGGATGTCGTTGGCGTGCTCAAAGAACTCAGTGGAGAACTTGGACATCCGGCAGTTCATTTCCGTGCCCCACTGCATCCGGAAGCCCGCGCCGCAGGCGCCGGTGGAGCCGGAGCAGATGAAGCTCTTTTCCAGCACGACGATGTTCTTCGCACCGCGCTTGGCCAGGTTGTAGGCGATGGAGCAGCCGGACATACCGGCGCCGATGATGACGATATCCGCTTTATTCTTCATTCTTCACCGCCTCCTCTGCGATCAGATGCAGCTTCACGCCCACCACGGGGGGACGAATGTTGTGGAATTTGAGATCGGCGATGTTCTGGCCGGTGGCGTTGGCGATCTCCCGGAGGACCAGCTGGCCGCAGGTCTTGCCCTGGCAGGGGCCCATGCCGATGCGGGTGATCCGCTTGATCTCGTCGTAGGTCACGTAACCCTGGGCGATCAGATCCCGGATGTCCTTCAGCGTGACGTCGGAACAGCGGCAGATGATGGTATTCTCATCCATGCGCTTTTGCCTCCCTTCTGAAATTCCGGAAGTCGTAGAGATACTTCCGCTCCACCTCCAGCGTCACCACCGGGGTACGGTCGAACGCGGGGGGATTCATGACCTTGAGCACCTTGGCGCTGCACACGGGCTGTCCGGCCCGGTCCAGGCCAACCACCTGTTCGCCGGCCTCCGGCAGCGGCAGGAACTCGTAGGGGATGCGAAACTCCACCGTCTCGGCGGATTTGGAGCCGTCCACGATCATGATGGCCAGGCCGGGGCATTTGGACACGCAGATGCCGCAGCCGGTGCAGAGGCTCTCGTCCCGCTGGGGGACGTTGTTGATGTCGTCGCCGATCCGGATCGCACCGGCGGGGCAGGCGGTCTGGCAGGGATTGCAGGGGATCTTCTGATAGCATTCCACCACTGCCACGGGGCCCTTGTTGATCCTCTCCATGGGAGGAAATTTTGTCATGACCATCTCTCTGGTGGCCACACCTGTTTTTTCAAACATATCCGTTCCCTCCTTACAGCTGGCTGAGCTTCATGCCCGCCCGGATCCGATCTCCCACGGGGCCGGAGCGCAGATCCTCCAGCTGGCCGCGGTATTCCTGCCTGCGCTGCTGGAAGTCCTCGGGCACATGGCCCAGCTTGGCGGCGGCGCACAGACCTGCCAGATAGCCCTCCGCCATGGCGGAGCTGGCCTCCTCGATGCCGGAGGCGTCGCCGGCCACGAAGATGCCGGGGATGCTGGTCTCGCAGTCCTCCGTCCGCAGGGGGACGAAGCCGCTGAGCTGACCCACGTATTTCATCTCCACGCCCCGCATGGCCAGCAGCTCGTTCAGCGGGCTCAGGCCCACGGAAATGCACATCACGTCCACGTCATAGCGCTTTTCCGTGCCGGGGATGGGCTGGAATTTGTCGTCCACCTCGCAGACCACGGCGGCCTCCAGGCAGTCGGTGCCGATGGCCTCCTTGACGGTGTGGGAGGTGAGGATGGGCACGCCCATCCGGGCCAGCTTGGAGGCGTGTACCAGATACGCGCCGATGCGGGGCGCAGCGTCCAGCACGGCTACCACCTCGATGCCCGCCTGCATGAGCTGATAGCTGACGATCACGCCGATGTTGCCCGCGCCCACCATCAGCACCCGCTTGCCGGGCTGGATGCCGTAGACGTTCATCAGCGTCTGCACGGCGCCGGCCCCGTAGATGCCGGGCAGGTCGTTGTTGGGGAAGGCCAGGGACTTCTCATAGGCACCGGTGGCGCAGATGATGGATTGGGCCTTGACCTTGCAGTATTCCTTCTCGTCCTTCAGGACGGTGACCACGTTGTCCTCGTAGAAGCCCACGGCGGTGGCGTTGAGCAGGAGCTCGATCCGGTCGCCGAATTCCGCCAGCTTGTTCAGCAGGATGCCGGCGATGTCCACGCCTCTGTGGGAGGCGTACTGCCGCTCTGAGCCGAAGAACATATGGGTCTGCTTGATAAGCTGTCCGCCGGGCTTGAAGCTGCGCTCCAGAATGAGCACCTTCGCGCCGGAGGAGGCCGCAGAAATGGCGGCGCAAAGACCCGCGGGGCCGGATCCGATGATCAGCAATTCAACCTCTCTCATTCGATCTTCCCCTTTCCTTCCTGCGTCTGGACCGTCATGCCCTCCCGCAGAAGGGTGATGCAGGTCCGGACGTTGGGTTCTCCGTCTACGATCATCTGGCAGGAGGCGCAGTTTCCGATGGCGCAGTAGAAGCCGCGGGGACGGTGCTTTTCCAGACTTTTGGCAAGCACTTTGACGCCGGCGGCGTGCAGTGCGGCTGCGATGGTTTCTCCCTCATACCCAGTCATGGGCTGACCGTTGAAGGTAAAATGAATTTCCTTCCCACGGTCAAAGGAGAGAATCGGGTGCTCGGTAATCCTCATATCCGCTGTTCCTTTCCTGAAAATAGAAATAATGCCAAGTTTTTTGACGGTTCTTCACATGAAAATTGTGAAAACTCCCCAATGAATTATATACCACCCGGCCTGGGATGTCAACGAAAATGAATGAATTATTCAAATGAATATGTGAATTATACAAAACGGACAGGCTTTCGTTTTTCCCACCCAGCCTATTGACAAGGCCTGCCGGATATGCTATAAAAGCTCAAAAGAATCTACTATGTAATACTGTAATAAGGAGATGACTGGCGCCGTGAAGAAGCACACCGGCCCCTCCCTGTGGACGCGGGATTTTACCATCATCACGCTGGGAAGCGTGATCTCCATGTTCGGCAACGCCATGGCGGGCTTTGCCATCAGCCTGTTTGTGCTGGACTATACCAACACACCGCTGTACTACGCCCTCTACGTGTTTCTCTATACGCTGCCGCAGCTGGCCGCTCCGCTGATCGCCGGTCCGCTGATGGATCGCTACAGCCGCCGCAAAACGGTCTATTCCCTGGATTTCCTCTCCGCCGCCATATACGGCTTCATGGGCCTGATGATCTATTTCGGCCTGTTCCGCTTCTGGCTGCTGGCGGTGCTGACCTTTGTGGTGGGCTGCATCAACAGCACCTACCAGGTGGCCTATCAGAGCTTCTACCCCATGCTGATCACCGAGGGGAACTTCTCCCGGGCCTACTCCATCGCGGGCACCCTGGAGACAATCTCCGCCGTGATGGTGCCGGTGTCCCTGTTCTTCTACAAGCGCGTCGGCCTGGCCCCGCTGCTGCTGGTCAACGCCCTGTGCTTCCTGGGCGCGGCCCTCTGCGAGACCCGCATCCACGACGTGGAGAAGGACGGCAAGCAGCCCCAGCGGGAGGATTACACCCTGTCCGCCTACTGGAACGACGCCAAGGAGGGCGTCCGCTATCTGTGGAAGGAAAAGGGCCTGCTCTGCGTGACGGTGTATTTTGCCGTCTCCGCCATGGCGGGGGGCGCGTCCAGCGTCATCGTCCTGCCCTATTTCAAGCAGGTGTTTGAAAACGGAGAGTGGATCTACCTGCTCACCATGGCCTTCTCCGTGCTGGGCCGGGGCATCGGCGGCCTGCTGCAGTATAAGATCAAGTACCCTGCCGCCATCAAGTTCGGCCTGGCGCTGACGGTCTACTGTGTGGTGGATCTGCTGGAGGGCAGCTACCTCTTCTTCCCGCTGGAATGGATGCGGGCGGCCTGCTTTGTGATCGGCATTCTGGGCGTGACCTCCTATACCATCCGCTCCTCGGCCACCCAATCCTACGTCCCCCACGAGCGCAAGGGCCGCTTCAACGGGGCCTTTCTGATGCTGACCACCTCGGGCTCCCTGCTGGGGGAGCTGGCGGCCGGTGCTTGCACCGCCTTCCTGCCTATGCGTACGGTGCTGGCGGTGTTTATGGGCATCGCCCTGGTGGCCGCCCTGGCGGTGATCGGCGGCGGGAAGAAGCACGTCAAGCCCCTCTATAACCGGGAGACGTAAAAAAAATTAAAAAAAATAAAAAAATTTAAAAATCTTGTAGTCCAAACGCCCCCTTTTTCAGTCTTACAGACAGAACGATGGAAAGGGGGGCTTCCGTATGCAGGAGAAAGCAGAGTTTTCCGACCGGTACAAACGGCTGGTGGACGGAAATCTTGCGCCGGAGCCGGAATGGGCGGATGATATGCTGAAGAGCATTCTGCTGCGTGCGTTTCCGCGGGATCCGCCCGAATCGCCCGGCTCGCCCGGCCCGCCCGGAGCCTAAGCCGTGCCGCGGATGAAAACCGAGAAGACCCGATAATCAAATCTTTGCTTATGAGAAGGTGTCGAAAATGAAAGAGAAGAATGAAAACAAGAACGTGCCCATTTCCCCGGAGCTGGTGGCCAAGGCCAAGGCCGGCGATCAGGCCGCGTTTTCCGAGCTGTATCAGCTGACCAATACGGCGCTGTACCGCTCCATCCGCGCCATGGTCCACAACGAAGATACCGCATGGGACATCGAGCAGGAGACTTATCTCAAGGCCTATCAGAGCCTGGATAAGCTGGATCACAACGAGGCCTTCCTGCCCTGGCTGCGCCGCATCTCGGTGAACGTCACCGCCACGGAGATGAGCAAGCGCCTGCCCATGAATTTCTCGGATCTGGCGGATGAGGACGGCGATCTGCCTGAGCAGGTCGACCTCAGCATCGACGCCCAGCCCGAGCTGGCGATGGATCGGAAGGAGACCTCCCGTCTGGTGCGGGAGATCCTCTCGGAGCTGCCGGAGCAGCAGCACCTGGTTCTCGGTATGCACTACTATGAGGATCTCAGCGTCAAGGAGATCTGCGAGCTGCTGCATCTTGCGCCGTCCACGGTGAAGACCCAGCTGATCCGCGGCCGAAAGCACGTAGAGACCAGAGTCCGGGCGCTGGAGAAGAAGGGCGTCAAGCTCTACGGCCTGTCTCCCATGGCCTTCTTAGTGGCGCTGATGCGCCGCGCGGAGCCGGCCGAGCGGGCCGCCTGGAGCACCGGAAGGGCCGTTATGGCCCAGGCCTTCGGCGACGCGGCGGCCACGGCGGTTCCTGTTGCCGCCAAGACCTTCGGCCAGGTGCTGGCCGGCAGGCTGCTGGCGGGGGCCCTGGCGGTGGCCCTGATCGGCGGCGGCATCTGGGGCGGGGCCAAGCTGCTGAAATCCAAGCAGCGGGACAACCCCTACCAGCCCACCACCGTGGAGACCAACGAACGCCTTTCCGGGGTGGAGACCCCCGAGGAGCTGACGGAAACCGTCGAAGCCCTGCCGGTGGTCACGGAGCCTGTGGTGACTGAACCTGCGGCCACGGAGGCCGTAACGACGGAGCCCACGGAGCCTGCCAGAGCTGCCAACCAGTGCGGCGAGCACCTGACCTGGAGCTTCGATCCTAAAACCGGATGGCTGACCATCTCGGGCAGCGGCCCCATGGACGACTATGACGAGAAGGAGAACCGGCCGCCCTGGTACGAGCGTCGGGAGGAAATTACTGATGTCAGCCTTCCGGAAGAGCTCAGCTCCATCGGCAGCTATGCGTTCTGCGACCTGACAAATCTGGGTGATCCGGATTATCTGAACGGACGGTTTTCCTGGATCAAGATCCCCAACAGCGTTGTTTCTGTCGGAAGCCATGCGTTCCAAAACGCCAATATCGTCAATCTTGTGCTGCCGGAGAGCCTGAGCTCCGTGGCGGATTCCGCACTTTCCGGCTGCACCGCCCTGCGGGAGCTGTGGGTGATGAACCCGGACTGCGCGTTTGGCGCCGAGCAGGAGGTTTCGCCCGAGCTGGAGGTCTGCGGCTTCCCCGACTCCACGGCGGAGCGCTTTGCCCGGGAGAAGGGCTGCAGCTTCAACCCCATGACCCCGGATCAGGATGCCGTGGTGGAGCAGCTGCGGGCGGAGGAGCGGGAAAGACAAGGCACGCGGATCATTTGGGCTGCCAAGTGCGCTGCGGGCTATATGGCAAAGGTTGTGACCTTCGAGCCCGTCTCCGTCACGGAGGAGGCGTTCCAACAGGCCAAACAGACAGGAAGCATGGTCGTGGACGGAGTAGAATGCGCCTACACGGAGTCGAGAGAGCAGGCAGAGGAATGGGGCTTCGTCAGCGAAAACAGTGAAGAAGCGGAGGGCTGGAGCGGCTGGATCCACAAGGACGATGGGAGCGAAAAAAGAGTCTATTCCGTTCTGCGCGAGGGCGATCATTTCATCTTCAGCGCAAACTTATACCACCACGAAAGCGATCATGTGCTCAGACAGGAGGAACCCAGGGATCTGGCCTGGTTCCTGATGGATGACAACACGCTGGTGGATTATAGCGGCGTTCGCCTTGGCGAATTTCTTGTGGAGGATAATTATTACACAAGGAATTTCCCCGGCGATATGTTCTACTACCCGAATCTGTATCTGACGAGCGACGGTGAGATCTTTGTAGAGGTCGTAAAGTCCGGCGCAAAACGCTGACCGAAGCACGGTTCAAGCATACGGTTCAAGCATACGATCACAGGGCGGCCCACCCGGGCCGCCCTTTTCGTCATTCTGAGCCGTAGGCGAAGAATCCGTACCCCATCCCCCGTCATTCTGAGCGCAGCGAAGAATCCGTTCCCCCGCGGCCAGACGAAATGAATACTGAAAACTTAAAACGGAAAACTAAAAAATATATGTGTTTTTCAAATCGCGATTTGAAAAACTCCGACATTATTCATTAGACGGTTATTCAGTATTCATTATTCATTAAAGCCCCATCGTGCGGGGTACAAGGAGCGATGTGGGCATACTTCGTGACGCTTCGAGTTCGCTCCCTACGGGCGTGGCGCGCTGCCGCACTGATCCCTGGAGACTGGTGACTGGTGACTCTGTGCGAACGGGGGACAGGCGGACAAGCACTACCCATGAAGGGCACAGGTGCTTGTCCCTACAGGCGGTGCCTGATTCCTGATGCCTGATGCCTGATCCCTGAACTCGAAGAGTCACGGAGTATGCCTGAAAAAATATTTCAAAACCCTGTCAACCGATTCGTACTGCAAAGCGTCTAATAGACAGAAACCCGATGGGAACAAAAAACAAACAAAATAATAATAAAAGAAAAATGAAGAGGAGAATGAACCATGAAAACCAAGACCACCCACATCACCAAGACCACCGAGACCGTCAAGACCCCCAAGATCAGCTGCACCTGGAAGCGCGGTCTCTGCGTCGCACTCGCAAGCCTGCTGCTCGGCCTGACGGCGTGCAGCGCCAAGAACCCCGCCCAGACGAGCGGCGCCGGCGCCGCGGCCGGTGCGAACACCACCGTGGCGACCGAGGCGCAGAGCAACCCCGAGGATCTGCTGGCTGCGACCCCGGAGGACGTCAGGATCACCGAAGCCCCCGAGACCACGGCGCCCGTCCAGACCGAGGCTGCCACCGAGCCCGCCGCGACCGAGCCCGAACGGAAGGCGTATCAGTGCGGCGAGAACCTGACCTGGGCGATTGATTCTTACGTCGAGGGTGTAACCAGGCTTGAGATCAAGGGCAGCGGCGCGATGTTCGACTATGACGAGGAGAACCACGCTCCCTGGTATGATCGCCGCGACGACATTGACATCGTCGTCCTTCCGGATGGACTCACATCGATCGGCAGCGATGCGTTCTGCGATCTTACAAAGATGGAAAGCTTTGATATTTGGGGCGGCAACATGTTCAAGCTTCCGGACAGCGTCAGCTCCATTGGCAGCGGCGCGTTCCGGAACTGCGCCAGCTTACACATGCTCACGCTGCCCGAGAGCGTGAGCAGCATAGCGGATTCCGCGTTCTCCGGCTCCGGGCTGCGGGAGCTCTGGGTGATGAATCCGGACTGCGCCATTGCTGCGGATGAAACCGTTTCGCCCGAGCTGAAGGTCTGCGGCTTCCCCGACTCCACGGCGGAGCAGTTTGCCGCGCAGAGCGGCTGCAGCTTCGACCCGATGATCTCTGACCCGGACGCCGTTGCGGCGCAGCTTCGGCAGGCGGAGGGAGCCGGCGGCACGCGGATTAACGGGATCGCCAAGTCCGGTACGGGCTATATGGCGAAGGTCGTCGTTTACGAGCGCATTTCCGCAACGGAGGCGGAGCTCCAGCAGGCCAGACAGAGCGGAAGCATCGTCCTGAACGGAGAGGAACACGCCTACACGGAGTCGAGAGAGCAGGCGGAGAAATGGGGCTACGTCTATGAGGGCGATGAAGAAGCGGAGGGCTGGAGCGGTTGGATCCAAGGCAGCCGGAGCGCCTGCCCCGTCCGGCGCATCGGAGACCTTTACTATTTCTTTGACCAGTACACCCTCGACGGTGATTATCTCAGATATGAGGAGCCCACGGACGTGGCCTGGCTCTTCCTGGGCGACGATACGCTGACTTATGATGGAGAAGTGATTCCCTTCTCTGAATTCTTTACGCGGGAATTTGACGTGAATTATTTCAACAGCAACTGGTTCTATTATGATAATCTGACTCTGACGGAGGACGGCAATATTCTCGTCATGCCCGTAAAGTTCGGCGCAAAGCGCTGACGCAGCCCTGGAAACCGAGACGAATTACGGCAAGAGCTTCCCGCGTGGAAGCTCTTGCTTTTTCTGTCGGGTTCTGCTATTATTTTCGAAAAAAAATTTCAAAAAACCATAGACCATTTTGCGGGACGGCGCGTCTATTAGACAGAAGCCCCGATGCACCGACCGTAGGGGCGGCCAGTGGCCGCCCGCAACACGCACCGATTGACGGAATGCAAAATGCAAAATGCAGAATGCAAAATTGAGGCAATAGGCAATAGGCAACAGGCAATAGGAGACGCGATTGTAGGGGGCGGCGCCCTCGACGCCCCGCGGGTTTCCGCCTGCAGCAGCCTCCGTAGCGGCGCACACCAGTGCGCCACGGAATGCACCGATTGACGGAATGCAAAAATGCAAAAGGGCTGACCGACACCCGCGAAACGGAGGTGAGCCGCGTGGAGGATCGGGAATTTGCGATCTGCTACAAGAAGCTGAT
>JAEEZZ010000026.1 GCA_016292255.1 Oscillospiraceae bacterium | reverse complement strand
CTGGGCTGCGGTGTGACCTACCTGGATCCCGGCAGCTCCCAGATGGGCAAGAAGGAATCCATCGCCGACACCGCCCGCGTCCTGGGCCGCATGTATGACGGCATTGAGTACCGCGGCTTCGATCAGAGCATCGTCGAGGATCTGGCCCGCTATGCCGGCGTGCCCGTCTGGAACGGCCTGACCAATCAGTTCCACCCCACCCAGATGCTGGCCGACGTGCTGACCATCGAGGAGAAGCTCGGCAATGTGAAGGGCAAGAACTTTACCTTCATGGGCGACGCCCGCAACAACGTGGGCAACTCCCTGATGGTGGTCAGCGCCAAGCTGGGCATGAACTTCACCGCCTGCGGCCCCCGGGAGCTGTGGCCGGAGGAGGGTCTGGTGGCTGAGTGCCGCAAGATCGCCGAGGAGCAGGGCTGCACCATCCGCCTGACGGACGACGTCAGGGAAGGCGCCGCCAACGCCGACGTCATCTACACCGATATTTGGGTCTCCATGGGTGAGCCCGACGAGATCTGGGCCAAGCGCATCGCCCTGCTGCAGGCCTACCAGGTCAATAAGGAGCTGATGGCCATGGCGAAGCCCACCGCCATCTTCATGCACTGCCTGCCCTCCTTCCATGACACCAATACCACCATCGGCGCCGACATCGCCAGGAAGTTCGGCATCACCGAGATGGAAGTCACCGACGAGGTCTTCGAGTCCAAGCAGTCCGTGGTGTTCGACGAGGCCGAGAACCGTATGCACACCATCAAGGCTGTCATCTACGCGACCCTCTGCTAATGCAAGCCCCAGCGGCCCGACCTGTCCCCAGGCCGGGCCGCTTTTTCGTACGCGAATGCAAAATGCAGAATGCAGAATGCAGAATGCATAATGCATTATTAATTGAGGAATGTAGAATGAAACAGTATCGGGCTTACCTTTTTGACTTGTATGGGACGCTGGTGGATATCCACACTGACGAGGGGAAGGCGACTTTCTGGAAAAGGGTCGCGGGGTATTATACCGCACATGGCGCTGCCTATCAAAGCACCGAGCTCCGTGCCGCTTACAAACGGCTCTGCGACGGGGAGACGAAACGGATGCAGGCTTTGTACCCCAAGGCGCTGATTGAGATCGACCTGTTTCCGGTGTTCCGCGCCCTCTATACGGAAAAGGGCATCCGCCCGGCCCCAGCGCTGCAGGCGGACACTGCCTGGGCCTTTCGCCGGGCCTCCACCACCCATCTGCGGGCCTATGCCGGGGCGCAGGAGCTGTTGGAGGTCCTGCGGGCGGCAGGGAAGACCGTGATCCTCCTGTCCAACGCCCAGAGCTGCTTTACCCGCCCGGAGCTGGACGCGCTGGGCTTGACGGCCTGCTTCGATCACACCTACATCTCCTCGGAGCAGGGCTTCCAAAAGCCGGATCCCCGTTTCTTCTCCGCCCCGCTGCGGGAGCTGTCCCTTGCTCCGTCGGACTGCCTGATGATCGGCAACGATCCCGTCTGCGACCTCCGGGGCGCCGCGGCTGTCGGCATGGATGGGGTGTATATCCGCTCCGCCCTTTCTCCCGGCGACGCGCCGCAGCATCTGTCGGAGGCCGTGGCCTCTCTGCCCCACATGGATCTGCGGCGGCTGAGGGCCCTGCTGCTGGCTGATTGAGCCGGAAGCACCGTCCGGATCGGGCCGGATTTCCTCTTTGACAGGATTTGTACTTGCTTTTTGTGAATATTTGGTTTATAGTATATTTATCCAATAACAGAAAGGAAGCGTTATCATGAATCGTACCAAACACATTGTCAAGCTTTTGGTTTTCGGCGTGCTGGCGGGGATCCTGCTTCTGGTGGGCGCAGGCAAGGATCTCTCCCTGGGCAAGGGCCTGTCGCTGAGCTGGGCCGGCGTGGGCAGGATCCTCCTGGTGATTTTTGCGGTTCTGGCGGTGGAGCATCTGCTCCTGCTGCTTCTGAGCCTGATCAATTCCGAGAATCATCGGATCCGCACGGTCAAGACCCTCAGCGCGAATCTGATCCGCTACGTAACGGTGATCGTGATCATCATTTGCGTCCTGTCCCTGCTGAACGTGGATATGCCCACCATCCTGGCCGGACTCGGAGTGATCGCTCTGATCATCGGCTTTGGCGCGGAGAGTCTGATCACCGACGTGGTTACCGGCTTTTTCATTCTGATGGATAATCAGTATAACGTGGGCGACATCATTGAGGTGGGCGGCTTCCGGGGCACGGTCTCCGAGATCGGCATTCGCACCACCAGCCTCACCGACACCGGCGGCAACGTGAAGATCATCAACAACTCCGACATGAAAAACATCCTCAATCGCTCCGACCACAGCTCCAAGGCTGTCACGGACTTCTCCATCCCCTATGAGACTGACCTGATCAAGCTGGAGCAGAAGATCCCCGGTCTGATGACGGAGATCTTCCAGGCCCACCCGGAGGTCTTCAAGTCCGAGCCCAAGTATCTGGGCGTCCAGTCCCTGGGCAGCAGCTCCGTAGATCTGCGCTTCGTGGCAGAGGTCGGAGAGTCTGATATCTATTCCGGCGCGAGGATCCTCAACCACGACCTCTTTGTGGGCTTCCGGAGCCTGGGCGTGGAGTGCCCCTTCCCCCAGGTGGACGTCCACAGCAAATAAGGCGCTGCCCTGGGAGGTCCCACGATGGAATATCACAACCATCCCCCAGAGTTTTCTCCGCTCCTGCCGGAGCAGACCCTTCGACCGGAATTGGAGCTGGCCGCCCCGCCGCCTGAGTTCGGGCAGGGAACAGCTGTCCCGGTCGAAGCGGAAAAATCAAGAAAGCGCCTGAGGCAATTCCTGGCGCTGCCCGCTGTCCTGCTGGTGAGCTTCCTGTGCCTCCACGGGAGTGTGCTGCCGGCGGCACCCGAGTCCGATCCCGCACCGGTGGAGTCTGCCGAGCCCGTCCCGGAGCGTCCGGCGGGCAGTGTTCTGATCGACGTGCTCTACGCCGTCCGCGATGCCGACACGGTGCGCTATTCCTACACCGTCTACACCCCGATCCCCAGCCTGGACGCCACCCAGGCAGAGATCGACGCCTATCAAGGCACGCCCTGGCCCATCCGCGTCTATGCGCGGCTCTCCGACGAGGCGGATCATCTCGTCGCACCGTCAAATGACCCGGATATCTGGGAGGGCTCCCGCACCTGGTTCGAATCCGACATGGACGCCGGCGGGCTGGAGGGCAGCCTGACTCTGACCTTGACCGCGGTCTATACCGAGGAAGGGGAGGAGCGGCAGACCAAGGTGGTGCTTCCCCTGGCGGAGCTGCCCCCCGCTGCGGAGAGCTACGCGACGCTGAACGTCCTGTCCGGCACGGAGATCGACTATACCGCGGCCTTCAATCCCCAGCCCGGCGACGAGCACGAATACCGCTTCCGGGCGACGGAATTCAAATTTGTCTGGCTGGACGAAAATGACGAAGTCTGCGCCAGGACGGATGTCTGGCAGCCCGACACCTTACCCTCCCTCAACGGCAATTCCGCTGTCAGCGAAAAGGCTGTCGCGGCGGCCTATGCCGGCTCCGCGAATCTGGCGCGCCCGTCGGCCCAGGCCAGAGCGTTTTTCGCACAGCTGATCCTTACGGATGAAACGACGGGCTACCGCTATACCATCGACTCCAACCGGGTCGAGGCGTCTGACGAGCCACTGCTTGAGGGCGAGCTTACCGTTTATCCCGGCGGCGATGTGGACGCCGTATTCCGGGTGGTGCCCGTACCCGGCGACTCCAGAGAATACGATCTGCACGTGACCCTCATGGGCCAGACGGCCTATGACGGAGAAGAAACCGTGGGCTTCTCCCTGGTGGATGATCCGAGCGCCGTGCCGGTCACCGGCAGCAGGGAAACCGGCTTTGAGGCCCGCTATTCCGGCGGCTCCGCGGCTGCAATGATCCCCCAGGGGACCCAGCTCAGCCTGTATGCGGTGTTCGAGGACGCAAATACCGGCACGCGCTATACCGTGGAGACGAACCGGGTGGACGCGGTGGAGCGCATCGTGCCCTACGAGACCTACCCCCTGGGTGACGGCAAGGTGACCATCACCGTTTACAACGACACCTTGATCTATGACGTTCCGAGTACCATCGAGACGGAGAGCTACGTGACGATCCTTGCTTTGGATACCCTGCCGGAGTCCGAGTTTGAATCCTATGCCCTGCCCGCTGCCTGGACGCCGGAGGGATACGAGTTCGGCGGCTGGGTCGTCCATGTGAACAATCCCATGGATCTCAGCGCCGGGGGCGATATCTTCTCGGAATACGGCGGCGATCCCCCGCCCGAGGCGCTGACCGGGGGCGACAGCTTTGTCTTTCCGATCTACGGCTCGCTGACCAGGGAGGATATCGAGCGGGTACCGCCCGGGGACGACGGCGTGCGCTATGTCAACGTCCACGCGGTCTGGATCCAGCGGGAGACCGACGATCCGCTAATCTTCCTGGATGACGGAGAGGGGAATACCACCGGCTACGGCATGGAGAGCCCCATTGCTTCGGAGGGTTATCTCTACCTCTGCTGCTACCCGGTGCCCGCTGCAGACGGCCGGGAGTTTGACGGCTGGTATGACGCGGAGGGCAACCGTGTGGATCTGCTTTCCAGCTTCTTCTCCTTTGCCTCCGTGCTCCGCAACCCGGACGGCAGCTTCGCCGGCTACGATTGGTCGCACTACGAACCGATCTATCTGACCGCGCATTGGAAGTAAACAAAAAACACAGCCCATCCGGGAATCCCGGATGGGCTGTGTTTGCAATGTATTACGTTTTTGTGTTGAGATTACTCGTAGAGCTCGATGAGCTTCTTCAGGTGCTCGTAGCGCTCCATGGCGTTGGCCTCGTTGCGGGCAAACAGCTCGGTGGCACGCTCGGGGAACTCACGGGTCAGACGGCTGTAGCGAGCCTCGTTCATCAGGAACTCCTGATAGCCGCCCTTGGGCTCCTTGGAATCCAGGGTGAACTTCTTGTCCGCGGCGGGGTTGAAGCGGAACATGTTCCAGTAGCCGCAGTCCACAGCCTTCTTCATCTCTTCCTGGCAGTGGATCATGCCGCCCTTGATGGAGTGCATCTCGCAGGGAGCGTAGCCGATGATCAGGGACGGGCCGTGATAGGCCTCGGCCTCGG
>JAEEZZ010000003.1 GCA_016292255.1 Oscillospiraceae bacterium | reverse complement strand
CCGCCCGGAAACCTTAACCCCCAGCACCCACCCGAATCTGGGCGAAACAAGCAAGCACCAGGGACTTCACCGATATGCCCTTCAAAGGATTTTTAGGCCCTTCCTGGTAATCGTCGGTTCCGACTAGGATACAGCGCCACCTTTGGTATTATAGCATAGATTTAATAATTATACAAGAGGAAACATATACAGAATAAAATGAATTTACACAATAATGGCAATTTGTGAATATTTTAATGATCACGTTTTGCCAGATATTGGGCCAAATCCCGCAAAAGCTCGGCGTTTTTGAAGCAATGCAGGGCCGCGCAGGCCGCTTGCGTTTCGGATTCTATTCGTTCCTGGCAGGCGTCGATCCCGTATAAGCGGACAAACGTGTTTTTTTGCGCGTCCACGCCCACGGCCTTTCCCAGCTTTTCCGCGTCGCCGATCACGTCCAGCACGTCGTCCCGGATTTGAAAGGCCAGACCCAGGTGGTCGGCATAGGCCTCGGCAGCGCTGCGCTGTTCGGCGGAGCCGCCGCCGCAGATCACGCCCAGACAGCAGGCGGCCTTGATGAGGCAGCCGGTTTTGCGAGTCTGGACGGCCCGAACCTCCTGCTCGGTGAGCTCCCGCTCCTCTGAGAGGATATCCAGTACCTGGCCTCCTACCATGCCCCAGGGGCCGGCATTCCCGGCCAGGCATTCCACGCAGGATGCAATTCTATCCGGCGGCAGGGGCGCTCGCGTCAGCGTGGAGAACGCATCCGTCAGCAGGCCGTCCCCCGCCAGGATCGCCATTGCCTCCCCATAGACCTTGTGGTTGGTGGGCTTGCCCCGGCGGTAGTCGTCGTTGTCCATTGCCGGCAGATCGTCGTGGATCAAACTGTAGGTGTGCACCATCTCCACGGCCAGCGCCGCGTGAAAAGCCTTTTCCGCGTCGCCGCCGCAGGCCTTGCAGAACTGATACACCAAAAAGGGCCGCAGGCGCTTCCCGCCGGCGTTCAGGCTGTAGGACATTGCTTCAAACAGGCGTTCCTGGGGCTCTCCATGGTCCGCGTAGACCTTCTGCAGCGACGCGTCGAATTGCTGGATGAACGCCTGCCACGCTTCAGTTAAGCTCTGCATTTTCAAAGGGCACCTCCTGTATGCTCCCATCGGGCCCTGCGGTCAGCTTGACGATTTGCAGCTCCGCCTCGTCCAGCAGCTTGCCGCAGCTTCCCACCAGGGCCGTTCCCTCCTGGAAGAGCTTCATGGCCTCCTCCAGCGGGACGGATCCGTCCTCCAGGCTGTGGACGATCTCCTCCAGCCGGGTCATATTCGCTTCAAAGCTTTGGGATTTTGTTTTTGGCATGGCTTCCTCCTTGCACCGTTACGCGTACAGTTCCGTCATAAAACGACACGTCCAGGCTTTCCGCGGCGGCCGCGGCCCCGGCGCTGGTGATCAGCTGCCCGCTCTCATCTGAGACCGTGGCGTATCCACGCATCAAAACCTTGAGTGGGCTCATGGCGTCCAGGGACGCCGCCAGACGGGTCAGACGGTTTCTTTGGGCGTGAACCAGATTGGTTTCGGCGTTCACCAACGAATTCATAGAAAGATCAAGGGTCTGCCGCCGTTCCCGGATCAAGCTATGGGGATCCCGCAGCGCAGGGCAGGCCCGCAAGGCGTCCAGACGGCTCCGGGCAAGCTGGGCCTGCCGCCGGAGGGCGGCCGTCATCGCCTTTTGCACAGCGGCCAGCCGGCCCCGCAGCTCCGTCTGATCCGGCACAGCCAGCTCCGCCGCGTTGGACGGGGTGGCGGCCCGCAAATCTGCCACAAAGTCGGAGATCGTCACGTCGGGCTCATGGCCCACAGCGGAGATCACCGGAATCCGGGAGGCATAGATGGCCCGGGCCACCGGCTCTTCATTGAAGGCCCAGAGATCCTCCACAGAGCCTCCGCCGCGCCCCACGATCAGCAGATCGCAGAGGGCCTCCCGGTTGGCATATTGGATGGCACGGGAGATCTCCCCTGCCGCCGTCTCCCCCTGGACGCGAACGGGCAGGAGGATCACCTTGGCCAGCGGATAGCGCTTGCCGAGGATCCGGAGCATATCGTGCACCGCAGCGCCGGCGGGTGAGGTCACCACGCCGATCCGGTGGGGATAGTCCGGCAGGGGCTTCTTGTGCGCCCGGTCGAAGAGTCCCTCCTCGAACAGGCGCTGCTTGAGCTGGTCGAACGCCGCCTGCAGATCTCCGGCTCCCTCCGGGATCAGGCGGGAGCAGTATAATTGATAGGCGCCGTCCCGCGGAAACACCGAGACCTTGCCCACCGCAATGACGGACATCCCGTTCTGGGGTTTGAAGCGCAGAGAAAAGGCGTTGCCCTTGAACATGACGCAGCGCAGCAGCCCCTCCCCGTCCTTGAGCGAGAAATAGTGGTGGCCGGAGGGATAGAGCTTGTAGTTGCTGATCTCCCCCCGGACACAGACGTTTTGTAGGGCGGGCACGTTGTCAAATGCGGCCTTGATCAGATTGTTCAGTTGGGTAACCGTGAAAATTTGTTGTTCCATGGTTTAATGCTCCCCATTCCATTTGAGCCAGGTGAGGACGGCAATGCCCATGGCGTTGTCGGTGGAATACTGGGGCGCACCGAAGATGGCCTCCGGCATCATGCTGCGAAGCAGAGAATTGGAGGCCACGCCGCCGGAAAACAGCACGGGAAGCTGCCGATCCTTTTGGGCGTTTTTCGTTGCCTTTTTTACGGCCTCCGCCACGGAGCGCAGGGCAAAATACGCTGTCTCCGCTTGGGAGCCTCCCCGCTCCAGAAACGCGTGGATCTGATTCTCCACCCCGGAGAGGGAGAATTCACAGCCGTTGACCTTGACCCGGAACCATTCCGGGCTTCCGGCACAAGGGGATACGGATTCTTCGCTTCGCTCAGAATGACCGCATTGGGAAGCAGCGGCGTCCAAGGCCTTTCCGGACGGGAAATCAAGCCCGAGCATCTGGCCGGTCCGATCGATCAGCTGGCCTGCGGAGATGTCCGTGGTACCGCCCAACTTCCGGCAGTCGATCTCCCCCGCCGCCGTAGTGCGGACGTGCAGCAGCTCCGTCGTCCCCCCGGAGAGATGCCAGGCCAGGAACTCGGAGCCAAGCAGGTCGAGCCTGCCGGCAGACCACAGCACGGCGGCAATATGCCCCTGCTGGTGGGAAAACGGATACAGCGGAATATGCAGGGCGGAGGCAAGCACCCTGGCCTGCGACTCCCCTGCCAGGAAGCAGGGCATATAGGAGCCCTCCACAGCTCTGGGCCGGGTGCTGACGCCTATGGCCCGGATCTGCGCCGCGTCAAGAGACGCAAAGAGCCTGTCGGATAACTCCGGCAGGCGTTTGACATGAGAAAACAGGGCCTCCGATTGGCGAAGGCCCAATTCTCCCGCCTTCACAGGCAGGAGGCGGGAAATACTGTCCCCCGCCGCGCCGTCGAAGGCAGCCACTGATGTAGTATAGTTGCTGGTATCAAAGCCCAGGCAGATCATGCCTCCGGCCCCCGATCCCGGGAGAAGGCACCCAGCACGCCGTTGACAAAGGCCACCGTCTCCGGCTCCTCGTACTTCTGCGAAAGCTTGACGGCTTCGTTGATCGCCACATTCACAGGCACGTCGTCCACATAGAGGGCTTCGTACATGGCAAGCTCCATGCAAGCCCGGGCCAGACGGGAGATGCGGCTCACGTTCCAGCCGATGGAATACTTCGCAAGATTGGCTTCCAGCTCCTCGCGGTGCTCACAGACCCCCAGCACAACTGCGGTGATGTAGGCGCGCTGCTTCTGCTTGGGCAGCTCGATGTAGACCTCGTTTTCCTCGGAGAGCAGCTTGTAATAGGTCTCGTCCAAGCGCGTCTCGATCACGGTCTTCGGATCCTCGTCGGTGCACTGCACCGCGTAGATCAGATGGACGGCGATCTCTCTGGCAGCGGATCTTGTCATGTGCGGCGCTCCGTTCATCCCTGCTTGCCCATGGAAATGCCGGTGACGTTGACGTCCACACGGCTGACCTTGAGGCCGGTCATGGACTCGATGGCATTGGTCACGGCATTCTGCACGTTCTTGGCGATCTCCACCACGGAGTGGCCGTAGACTACCACCAGGCCGCAGTCCACCGCAACGGTATCCTCCCCGAGGGTGACACGGATGCTCTTGCGGTCGCTGCGGGCAGTGACGACGCCGTCAACATCCTTGACCGCTGCCGCAGCAACCGTCAGCAGCACGTCCTCGTTGATATTGACGGTACCGTTCTCCAGTTCCGTAGTCATGTAATCCTTGTTTTCAGACATATTGCGTTCCTCCTTCTGTGTTTCCAGGGGATAGTTTTATCCATTGTATCACATCTTGCGAAAATTACAACCGGTTTTTTCTAATTTACCTCAATAATTCTGATCTGAGAGAGCTCATAGTCCGTCTGTCCCAGGATCACATCGGTCAAGACGGCCACATCGGACTCGGAAAGGCCCTGGGAAGCCACCGCTACGTCGATGCCCTCCTCGGTCATGTAGGCAACGCAGTCCGCGAAGCCCTTGGAGATGATCAGGCTCTCGATGGAGGCCTCGGAGAGCGCCATTTTCACAATCCCCTCCAGCTGGAGGGTGCTGGCGCTCACATCCTCGTCCTCTCCGGCGTAGGAGATGGTCTCCTGCAGCAGGTGGACGGCGCTGTCGCGGCTCTCCTGCCGGCTCAGACGCATTTTTGCGAAGGCCTGCTCTGCGGTCTGGCGGGCGGCCTCGGTGTCCTCCGCGGCGGCCTGCGCCGCCGGATCCTCCGCCGGCGCCAGGACCAGGGTCGCGTCGTCCAGGATCTTTTCCGCGTCCAGGGTAGATACTAAGTCTACCGCTCTGCGTTCCTCATAACGCCAGTTGAGGTAGATTCCCCCGCAGACAAAAGCCAGAATGGCAGCCACAAGGGCATTGCGTTTCCAGGATTTCATGTTCATTCCCCTTTACTTCATTTTCACAACGGTGATTTGATCGGCTCCCAGCCCCAGGAGGGCTGCCACCGCGGCAGACAGCTGATAGCGAACGCTGGGATCCGCTCCGCCCTCCGCTACGATCAGGGCCCCCTGAAAGACCGGATAAGCCTTGCTCACTAAGGCTGGTTCATCGTATGCGCTTCCCCGCCCGATCATGACGGTCCGTTCCTCTGTGCTCTGACTTTCTTTCTCGCCGTCCCGGCTTGACGAAACGGAACGATCCGTCTGAAAGACGGACGCAGGGCCGGTTTTCAAGGTCAGCATCACCTTGACGCGTCCTGCTCCATCCACCTGGCTGAGCAGGGACGCAAGCTCCCGCTCCATGCGCGCCCGGTAGTCCTCATCCTCGGGGACGCTTTCCGTGGAAACGATCTCCACAGGCTCCGGCTCCGCCGCATCCTCCTTGACGGACGGCCAGAGAACCAGGACGAAACCGATCAGCAAAATCAGCGCTGGGTACTTGTAGCGCTCCAGCAGGGACGGCAGCTTTGTCAGATATTTTCTTCCGATCTTCATCCTCCCACCCACCTCTGACGCCCGGGCGGGATCTCCAGCTCCCGTACGATCAGCTCCGACAGGGCCGACTGTCCCTCCGCCGTCCAGCTTCCTTCGATGGTGACCTGATCCGGCACAAAGACACCGGGTTCGGCCTCCTTGGCGGTCACCACAGCTTTGAGCGCCATACCCTGCTCCTCCCCCTTCGCCTCGATCCAGGAGGCGGTCTGCTCCTCCACCAGGCCCCGCAGGATCGCGTTATTTTTCTCCTGGGCCGCCGCGATCCGCTCCGAGTGGGTCAAGCCCGTCACCAGATCCGGAAGTCGGCTCAGATCCACCCGAAGCAGGGGGCGAACGGCTGTCAGGATCAAAAGGCACCCGCCGCAGAGGGTCAGCGCCCTGGCCGACCGCTTACCCCGCAGGATCGCGCCGGTCAGACTCACAAGGAAGCCGCAGAATATCAAGCGCAGAAAATAGGCTTTGACAGCAGTCATGGATTCACCGTCCGGATACAGAGTACAAGGATCATCAGCGACAGCAGGCAGGCGATCCCTGTCAGAGCAAGCATCAGGCCCATGGCCTGGCTGATCTTTTCGAGCAGAGGACTTTGGCTCCCCTTGCCGAACAGCCCACAGAGGCCTGTCCCCAGCCGAAGAAGCAGGTACTGCAGGGCGATCCGGAAAAACGGGGCAAGGCAGATCCCGAAGACCGCAAGCATCCCATAAAGCCCGACCCCGGTGCGAAGCAGGGACGCTGTGCCCACCAGGGAGGCGGAGGCCTCCGACACGATCGTGCCCACCACGGGAACCATTCCGGAGATGGCGGTACGCACCGAGCGCAGCTTCTGCCCGTCCAGGGTGCCGGAGATCAAGCCGGTCAGACTCAGAACGGCAGAGTAGCCCCACATCACAAGCTTGACCGCAGTGACCAGAAGCCATTTGACAAAATCGCAGAACTTCCCGAGCTGTTCGATCCCGAGGGCGGATTCCGCCACGCCGAGAACCAAAAACAGATACAGCAGCGGCACCAGCAGGCCGGAGACCAATGACAGCAGCAGATCGAACAGCACCATCCCCAGGCCGGACACCGCCGACGCGGAGAGCTTGCAGGAGGCCGCCATCAAGCCGGTCATTCCCGGCATCAGCAGGCCTGTATATGTATGGATCTCCCGAATGGTTTTCGTCCCCAGGGCGATCATGGAGCCAAGGGGACGGACACAGGCAGCTGTGATCGTCAGAGCTCCCACCAGGGGAACCGCCGCCTTTCCCTGCCCGCTGTCCTCCAGAACGGCGCAAAACAGGGCGGCAGCCAGGATCAAGCCCAGGGTACGCAGGCCGTCTGTCAGCCCCAGCTCCCGGATCCTGCCCAGGGTGGCGCCCAGCAGGGAGAGGCAGCGCGCTCCGAAGCCGGAAACCGCGCCGTCGTAGCCGCCGATCTGATCCACGAGCTCCGTGGACAGGCCCTGCTCCGGGTCGATCTCCTCCTCCAGGGCAGCCTGCAGCTCTGAAGCGTCCACCCGAAGGGAAACCAGACCCAGCAGCAGCACGGCGACGCATAGGCTTGCAAGAATTCTCATAGCAATTCCTCAATCAAGGCCAGCACAGCTTGCAGCAGCGGCAGGCTGATCACCAGGCACAGCAGGCTCCCGCCCAGCTCGGCAAGCTTGGCCATGGCGGACTGGCCCGCGTCTGCGCAGACGGCGGAGGTAAGCTCTGTCAAAAGGCCCAGGCCCAGGCATTTCCAAAGCGGGGCGATCAGCTTGTCCTCCAGCTCCGCCCGGGCGGCCAGAGAGGCCGCAAGAGACAGAACCGGCTCCAGGCAGCGAATCAGCAGGCCGGCGGCTACCGCACAGGCGGCCAGGGTCAGCACCAGGCTCAGCTCCGGATTCTGCTTTTTGAGCACAAGGGTCAGGACGGTTGCCGTGAGAAGCATGGCTGACAGGCGAAAGGACGTATCCATCAGAAATGAAACAGTTCCTTGACCAGAGCGAAGAGGTCGGCGATCTTCTCCACAACGATCATCAGAACGACCACCAGGCCGGCCAGGGTGGTCATGGTGGCCTGCTCCTCCCGCCCGGAGCGAACCAAAACCTGGTTCAGAATGGAGATCATGATCCCCACCGCCGCAATCTTAAAAATCAGATCAACTTCCATCAGAGCACCAACACCAACATTGCCGCGCCCACCGTCATCCCAAGGACTTCATAGGTTCTGCAGCGGCCATCCAACTGCTCAGTCAACGCGCCGTTCAATTCTGCCAGCTCCCCGCTGGCCAGGCGCAGCTGGCGAAGCTGCCCCTCCCGGTCATAGCGCCCGAAGCCGTCGAACAGGCGTTCCATGCCGGACAAGGCGGGCTCCGGCAAAACCACCCCAGATTCCGCACAGGCAAGGCGGGTCATACCCTCCGGCGCAAAATCCGGCTTGCCGGCTTCCCGTGCCAGCACATTGAAGAAGCTTCGCACCGGTTCCGATTTTCCCTCTCCCGCACGGCGGCAGAGGGGCACCAGCGGCGTGGCGGCAAAGGATATCTCCCCTGCCATCAGTTCCAGGGCGGAAGCAAGATCCCGGAGCGTCTCATGGGTCCGGCGCAGGCGCAGGGCGGCATGAAAGCCCGCCCACAGGGAGGCGGCCAAGATCAGGCACGCCCCGGTCAGCTTGCAATAAAACATCATGCATCCTTTCACAGACAATGCTCCGATCCGGCCGGATCAGCGCAACATTTTGAAACACCTTGGTATCCAGCAGTCCCCGATACAGCGGCCGATCCCAAAGATCGGAGACCCGGAAGGCGTGGGCCGTCGCAAAGAACCGGACGCCGCAGCAGGACGCCCGCTGCATGGCTGTCACATCCTCCGAAGCGGTGATCTCGTCCAGAGCGATCCACCCGGGCGCCATGGTGCGAACCAGCAGCTCGATGGCGTCGGCCTTGGGAAAGCCGGTCAGAACGTCGGTGTATTTCCCCACATCCAGCTGCGGCAGGCCGTCCCTGCAGGCCGCCAGCTCTCCCCGCTCGTCCACCAGGGCCATACGGCAGCCGCAGCGGTCGGACATCTGGCGAACCAGGTCCCGCAGCACGGTGGTTTTCCCGACGCCGGGCGGCCCGAGGATCAGCGTAGAGTCCGGATTGCCCCGGACAAAGCCGGCGACCGGATCGGCGCAGCCCATCCTTTGACTCGCGATCCGCATCATCAGGGATTGGTAGCTGCGGATCGTCTTCACCGCTCCGTTTTCCACCGACGCCGTCCCGCAAACCCCCAGCCTGTGTCCGCCGGGCAAGGTCAGAAAGCCCTTCCGCAGCTGCTCCTGCACCGCGTAGACGGCGTATCCGGACGCTCTGCGGACGATCTCCTCCAACAGCTCCGGGGTAACAGGCGGAACGCTCTGGCCGCCCAACGCGAGCTCCCGCCCGGCGCTCACCCATCCGGCGCGGCAGCCTGCCCGCAGGCGCAGCTCCTCCACCTGGGCGCCCCGCTCGCAAAGGAGCGATCTTACTGCGGCCCGCATGGGATCCGGAAACAGATCCGGAACGGGCTCCAATCGTTTGTCCATCGTTCATCACCTGCAACAGGATATGAGCGGGAGAAAAAATATGACCTCCCGGGATCGCGCAGGCGATCGCGGGAGGTCATAGCAAATATTTGATTCAGATTCAGCGCCGGATCTTACCGCCGTTGAACTTGTTCCACAGCGGGCCGGAAATGCAGACGGAGGAATAGCAGCCGCAGATGATGCCGATGCAGATGGGCAGGGCGAAGTTGCGGATGGAGCTGACGCCCAGGATCAGAAGCATGACCATAACAACCAGGGTGGTGATGGTGGTGTTGATGGAACGGGTCATGGTATCCCAGATGGAGGCGTCCACGATCTCGCCGAAATTGCCGGTACGCATGGACTTGCGGTTTTCCCGGATCCGGTCAAAGACCACGATGGTGGCGTTGATGGAATAGCCCAGGATGGTCAGCGCGGCGGCGATGAAGTTGATGTTGAAGGGGATGCGGAAGATCACGTACATACTGAGCATCACCAGCAGGTCGTGCACCAGCGCGCAGATCGCTGCCAGACCGGAGCGGAACTCAAAGCGGAAGCCGATGTATACAAGGATCAGCGCAACCGCCACAATGGAGGCCGTGAAGGCCGCCTTAGAGAGATCCTTGCCCACGGAGGAGGAGACGCGCTCCACCTGGAAGCCGTTCTGGATATTGACGTTGTAGGCTTCCGCGATGGCGTTCTGAACCGCCTCGACCTGCTCGTCGGTCAGCTCCAGCGCCTTGATGCGAAGGCCGTTGGTGCCGGAGGAGGTGACGGAGGAGGCCTTCTTGCCGGTGACTTCTTCAAAGATGGAAGCCGCGCGGTCGGTGACAGTCTTATCCACCGTGGAGGGAAGCTGGAATTCGAAGGTGGTGCCGCCCACAAAGTCGATGTCAAAGTTGAACAGGCCAGAGACGCCGCAAACCGTCAGGATCAGACTCACCAGGCCGACGGAGATCATGATCAGGGAAATGATGCCGAACAGCTTAAAATGCTTTGTAAAGCTGAAGCCTCTATATTTTTCAAACATATCGACGCCTCCTTTCTTACACGCAGTAGAGCTTGAGATTGGTAATCTTCAAGCCCACGGCGGTCTTGAGCAGGACCTTGGTCATGACCAGCATCACCAGCATGGACAGCGCCACGCCGATCAGCAGGGTCGTGGCAAAGCCGAGGATCGTGCCGGAGCCCTGCCACAGCAGAACGAAGCCGGCGATCATGGTGGTCACGTTGGCGTCGATGATGGCCAGAAGCGCGCGCTTGTAGCCGGACTCAATGGCAAAGCGCAGGGTCTTCCCCAAGCGCAGCTCTTCCTTGATTCGCTCGAAGATAATGACGTTGGCATCCACGGCCATACCCACAGTCAGGATGATACCGGCAATACCGGGCAGGCTGAGGTTGACGTGGAACACGGAGATCGCCACCGCAAACAGGGAGGCGTAGCAGACGAGGGCAACGCAGGAGATAACGCCCATCAGACGGTAGACCACGATCATGAAGATCATGACCAGGATCAGACCGATCAGACCGGCCAGCAGGCTGGTGGAAAGGCTCTTCTCGCCCAGGGACGCGCCGATGGTCTGCTGCTTGGCGGTGGTAAGCTCAAAGGGCAGACGGCCGGCGGAGATAATGTTGGCCAGATAACGGGACTGCTCCTCCGCATTCTCCGAATTGACGGAAATGATGACGGAGTCGGTATCCAGGGTGGACTGGACGTAAGGCGCGCTGATCTGCTCGCCGTCCATCTGAATGGCAAGATAGGTGTTCCCGTCGGTGCGGGCCAAGACCTTCACGGAAGCCTGATACAGCTTGGAGCGGCCTTCCGAGGTCAGATCCAGGCGGACATGGGGACGGCTGATGCCGGTGGAGTCGGTGACGGAATTCTCATATTCCGCTTTGGAAATATCGGAGCCGGTCAGCCAGACGGTGCCGTCGGCATCCACGAAGTTGACCACAGCGGTGGCGCCCAGCTGCTTGACGGCCTTCTCGGGATCCTCCACGGAGGGGATCTCCACCACAAGCCGACGCTCGCCGGAGATATAGCAGGACGCTTCGGTGTAGCCCAGAGAGTCCAGGCGCTGCTGCAGCATCGTGCGGGCCACTTCCATGCCATCGGCAAGATTGTTCAGATCAAAGTCGTCCGGGATCACAGCTTCGTAGGTGATCTCGGAGCCGCCGACCAGGTCAAGACCCAGGACGACACCGTCGGACGCAGGCTGGATGATGTCGACTCTTTTTGACTCATTCGTTGCTTCGTCGGTCTTGTAATAGAAGATGCCGCAAAGCGCTGTGAACAGCAGCCCCGCCACCACAAGGACGACAACCACAAGGGTGATTACGGATTTTTTCATTCCTCTTTCTAACCTCCTGTTTGGGATTCCACGGTATTATACAACAAACTACAGCATCCGTCAACAAAAAAATCGGACGCCGAAGGGCGTCCGATCCTTCTCAGCAAAATCTTTAGATTTGCTTCATATTCAACCGTTGGTTTTCTTCCTGCGAATCGCTCCGAACGCAGCCAGCGCACTGCCTCCGGCCAGAACAACGCCGGACACGATCGCCATGACTGTGTAGCGAGTCTCCGGTTTCTCAACGCCGAGGTTCTCTCCCGCCGCCGCGCGATTCAGCAGCACAAGGGAGAAGATCAGAATGCCAAGGCCCACAGCGGCCAGGACCGCGCCGTAGGTGATCATGGAGACGTTCTTGTCCTCCGAGAAGCCCAGCAGACGGGCGATCACAGGCGCAAGGATCACGTTGATCGCGACCTCAAGCAGGAAATTCACACCGACCAGGAAAACGATCACATAGGAGAAGGTGGAGCCGGCGTCAGTTCCCTGCGCCCACTGGCTGAGCGTCTTCCAGAAGAAGAGGCGGCAGCCGATGAGGAACACGCCCGTGTTCACCACCGGGCAGACCAGCGCAGCCAGGAGCACGGCGGCATAATGGTTGTGCTTCTGCATGGCGCGGTAGACCAGGCCGGAGCAGAGGCCGGCCAGGACACCCTTGGCAACCACGGTGATGACCGTGCCTAAGGCATTGACCGCAATAAAGGGGCCGGCGTCACCGGAGAGCAGGATCACCATGGCGTTGACGAAGCCGAACCAGGCGCCATACCAGACGCCCAGCAGAGCCGCACCGATCACGATGGGGACAAGCGCCAGATTGACGTTGAAGGTGCCAAAACGGATGGCGGTGCCAAGCAGGGCCAGAACCACCACAACGGCAGTCAGCATAGCTGCAAGTGTCAGCTTGCGAACCTGTTCTTTTCCGGTATTCCGGCCGTTCGAGCCCATGACGGAAGTAGTTGCTTGTATCATATTCAATTCCTCCTGCTGCTGTTCCGCCCTGTTGTCGGATACAGCGCATCCGTAATATACCATACTTGTATTCGTTTGTAAAGAGGGTCGACAGAGTTTTTTCAAGCAAAAAAGAAGATCTCCGCCATTGCCGGCGGAGATCGTTTTTCTTCCATACACTGGGAAATCAGAAGCCTCTTCTCTTGTTCTTACGGGCAGCCTCGCTCTTCTGCTTCCGCTTCAGGCTGGGGCTGACGTAATGCTCACGCTTGCGGACCTCCTGCTGGATGCCTGCCTTCTGGCAGCTCCGCTTGAAGCGCTTCAGCGCGTTCTCCAAGGACTCGTTTTCCTTGACCTTGATCTCAGACATTGATTTCCCTCCCTCCGACACGACCGGTTCTGTCCAGGTCGCTTTCAGGGCCTTTTTCGAAAGGCGTGGTTATTATACAGGTCATTTTGTCAAATGTCAAGGAAAAAAACAATATTTTTTGAAGTATTTTTCAAAAAGTGAAAACAAGCTCACGAATCCCCGGCGGGTTCGTCTGTAGAGGAGGCGGCTTCTTCCTGATCCGGTCGATTCGGCGAAACAGTGTCCGTCCGGATCG
This sequence comes from Oscillospiraceae bacterium, assembly GCA_016292255.1. Taxonomy (GTDB): domain Bacteria; phylum Bacillota; class Clostridia; order Oscillospirales; family Oscillospiraceae; genus JAFRPC01. Next base: position 20,595 of record JAEEZZ010000003.1, on the reverse strand, counting down.
CCTTCATTTTTTTCTTTTGCTCGTACATGATCTGATCGGCGCGCTTCAGGACCTCATCCACCGTGCTGTCTGTGCTGGGATCGTAAAGCGCGATGCCGATGGAGGCGGAAATATGATCCCAGGGCTCCTCCTCCGCAAAGGGATCCGGGGTGATCTGGCTCATAAACTGGTTTTGAAGCGATTCGGCGTGCTGATAATCGTACGCCCGGAGAATGACCGCAAACTCATCCCCGCCCACACGGAACACCTGGGAATGGGAAAACACCTTACAGAGCAGGCGGGACGTACGCCGAAGCGCATCGTCTCCCTTTTCGTGGCCGTAGGTATCGTTGAGCCGCTTCAGATAGTTCAGATCTACCATCCCGAGGGCAAAATGGAGCCCGCGATCGTCCTGCAGCTCCCGCTCCAGCTTCCCGATCTCCAGCGCAAAGGCGTTTTTATTCCGGATCCCGGTCAAGGTATCCGCCACGGCCAGCTCGCTCATCTGATCCGCCAGCTCGCGCATACTCTTGGCCTTTTCCTCCGCGGAAAGGAACTCCGAAACGTAGCCCTGCATATCCTCCGTCATCTGCGTGATGGCCTCAGACAGGGCTCTCACCTCGTTATTGGAACGGATCTCCGGGGCTTCAAATTTGAACGCTTCCACATTTCGCTGTCCGTGACTTCTGGCCGCGTAATCCACCACGCTCTTTTCCAGCTGTTGGATCGGCTCTGTGACGTTGTGCCTGATCCAGTCCAAAAACGACACGGTAAGCAGCAGGCCCATGCAGACGATCAGAACAAAGTTCTTGAGCATATGGGTCAAAAGCTCCGAGTAGATTTCGGTGATATCCACATCCACGGACAGAACCGCGTAGGACTTTCCCGCCGCGTCTTTTAGGGGAAGGGATCCGGTGTAATCGTAGCCCCAGGTGGTCTTGTTCTCATAGAAGACGATCTCGTCCTGCTCCATGATCGCAAAAAGCCGCTTTACAGACTCCGTGCTGTATTCGTTGTCTGAGATCCAGCCCAGATAGAGATTGCCCTCAGAGTCCAGATAACGGTTGTAGTCGTCCTCCGCGGAGAGCACGCACATGACGTTCTCCGTCTCATTGAGGTTCAGCGGCTTTTCGATATAGAGATAATGGATCTTGTGGGTGTTCATGATCTCGTCCGCGAAACGAAGGGTCTGCCGGTAGATCTGGCTTTCCTCTCCTGTTTCGATGCAGCGGATCATGTCCGCGTCGTCGATCCGGCGATCCATATAGCGCAGGAGGTCCGTGATATAGAACTGATACCGCGCATACAGAGACGCCCTCTGATCAAAGTAATTCAAAACGCTCAAAGCAAGGCAGAGTACCGCTATAAAGAGGAAACAGCCACAAGCGATGCTCCTTCTGAGGGGCCTTTTTTTGCGCATTTTCATATCGTATAATCCTATTTCACAATCAGATTAACAAGCTTGTTGGGGACAACGATCGTCTTGACAATGCTGCTGCCCACGCGGGCAACCGCCTTCTGGACCCACTCGTCAGACCTGACCAGCTCGCCCAGGGCGTCACGGTCCAGATCCGCGGGGGCCTGGATCGTTCCCTTGGTCTTGCCGTTGATCTGGACGGCGATGGTGAGCTCCTGATCCTTGCACTTGGCCTCGTCGTACTTCGGCCAGTCGGACAGGGAGCAGAGGCCGCCGAAGCCCTTCATTTCCCAGATCTCCTCGGCAATATGAGGCGCAAAGGGGCTGACCAGCTGCAGCAGGGTCTTCAGCTCGGCCCGGTTGCAGCCCTTGTCGCTCAGCTGATTGACCAGGGTCATGAGCTGCGCCAGGGCGGTGTTGGCCTTGAGCTGGTCGATGTCAGAGGTGACCTTCCGGATGGTCTTGTGCATCAGGTTTTCATTGACCTTGGCGTACTCCGTCTCCTGATCCTCCACGGTCTCGGCCAGCGCCCAGATCTTATCCAGGAAGCGCTTGCAGCCCTTGACGGAGTTGGAGGCCCAGGCGGCAGGCTTTTCAAAGTCGCCGATGAACATGATGTAGGTTCGCATGGTATCCGCACCGAACTCGTTGATCACGTCGGAGGGGTTGATCACGTTGCCCCGGGACTTGGACATCTTGATGCCGCCCTCGCCCAGGATCATGCCGTGGCTCGTCCGCTTGGCGTAGGGCTCCTTGGTGGGAACCACGCCGATATCATAGAGGAACTTGTGCCAAAAGCGGGAGTAGAGCAGATGGAGGGTGGTATGCTCCATGCCGCCGTTATACCAATCCACAGGCGTCCAGCGCTTCAAAGCCTCGGGAGAGGCCAGGGCCTCGTCATTGTGGGGATCGGTATAACGCAGGTAATACCAGTTGGAGCCTGCCCACTGGGGCATGGTGTCGGTCTCCCTGCGGGCGGGGCCGCCGCACTTCGGGCAGGACACGTTGACCCACTCGGGAATGGAGGCCAGCGGACTTTCGCCGTCGTCGGTCAGCTCATAGCTCTCCACATCGGGAAGCAGCAGAGGCAGATCCTTCTCGTCCAGCGGAACCATACCGCATTTCGGGCAATGGATGATGGGAATGGGCTCGCCCCAATAGCGCTGGCGGGCAAACACCCAATCGCGGAGCTTGAAGTTCTTCTTGGCTTCGCCGATCCCACGCTCCGTCAGCCAGGCGATGATGGTCTTCTTGGCCTCGGCCACAGACAGGCCGTTGAGGAAGTCAGAGTTGACCAGGGTGCCGGTGGCCACATCGGTGAAGGCGGCCTCCTCCACGTTGCCCCCTGCGATGACCTCCACGATGGGCAGGCCAAACTTCTTGGCAAACTCCCAGTCACGGGTATCGTGGGCAGGCACGGCCATGATGGCGCCGGTGCCGTAGGTGGCCAGGACGTAGTCGGAGATAAAGATGGGGATCTCCTGTCCGTTCACCGGGTTAATGCCCTTCACGCCGCCCAGGCAGACGCCGGTCTTGTCCTTGTTGAGCTCTGTGCGCTCCATGTCGGACTTGGAAGCGGCAAGCGCCTGATAGGCCTTGACCTCCTCGGGGTTGGTCAGCTTGTCCATCCATTTCTTCACCAGCGCGTGCTCGGGAGAAAGGACCATATAGGTCGCGCCGAAGAGGGTGTCGGGGCGGGTGGTATAGACGGTGATATCGTCGCCCAGGGTGGTTTTGAAGTTCACCTGCGCGCCGTAGGAACGGCCGATCCAGTTGATCTGCTGCGCCTTGACACGCTCGGGGAAGTTGACCCCGTCCAGATCGTCGATCAGGCGATCCGCGTAGGCGGTGATTCGCATCATCCACTGGCTCTGCTCCTTGCGGATCACGGGCGCGCCGCAGCGCTCACAGACGCCCTCTACGACCTCCTCGTTGGCCAGCACGCACTTGCAGGAGGTACACCAGTTGACAGGCATCTGGGTCTTGTAGGCCAGGCCCTTCTTGAACATCTGGAGGAAGATCCACTGGGTCCACTTGTAATACTTGGGGTCCGTGGTGTTGACCTCCCGGTCCCAGTCGAAGCTGTAGCCCAGCTGCTGGAGCTGGCCCCGGAAGACCCGCACGTTTCGCTCGGTGACCGTCCGGGGATGGACATGGTTCTTGATGGCATAGTTCTCAGTGGGCAGGCCGAAGGCGTCGTAGCCCATGGGGAACAGCACATGATAGCCTTCCATTCTCTTTTTGCGGGCGATCACGTCCATCGCGGTATAGGGACGGGCGTGGCCCACGTGCAGGCCCATGCCGGAGGGGAACGGGAATTCGATCAAGCCGTAGAATTTCGGCTTGTCGCTCACATCCTCCGTGCGGTAGGTTTTATTCTCGATCCAATAGCGCTGCCATTTGGATTCAATTTCCGTAAAATCGTATTTCATGGATCACGCCTCCAGAGAAACAGGCTTCGCGTCGTTCCACATCCGCTCCAGATCGTAGAACTGACGGGTCTCGTCGGTAAAGACGTGGCAAACCAGGGAGCCGAAGTCCAGCAGGACCCAGGTCCCGCTGCGATGGCCCTCTCTGTGCAGCAGGGTTTCGCCGCAGGCCTCCACAGCCTGCTCCACTGCGTCACACAGGGTATTGACGTGGGTATTGGACGTGCCGGTGCAGATCAAGAAGTATTCGGCCAGCGTGGTGATCTCGGTGACCTCCAGCAGCTTAATGCCGACGCCCTTCTTTTCTTCCATCGCCTTAGCGGCGGCGAGTGCGATTTCTTTTGTATTCATATCTCATTCATCCTTCCGTTGAAGTTCAGTCTTATCAGAAAACCTTGCCGAGCACGTCGGACGCCACAGCGTAGAAGGTCATGGCGCCCAGCAGCAGGGAGATCAGCAGGATAAAGATCCCCTTGACCCAGCCGGGGACACCCATGGTGTCCGCCTCCATCACTTCCTCGTAATCCTCGGGCACATTCTTCAGCGCATCCGGGGTGATCCTGGCGACAGGCCGAGGCTCCGGCGTGACGGAAGACTTCCTGGACGCGGCAAAGGGCGAGGACGTGCGGCTCTGGGCGGGCTTGGAGGGCTCCGTATCCCCGATCAGCGCGTGCAGCTCGGCCAGCAGAGTCTCGTCATCCACCGCATCCCTGGAAAAGCGGCCGGTGGGTTCCTTTTTTGCTTCCTGCACGGCGTGGGCCATAGACGCGTAGGACACCGCGCTGAGCGGTTCGCTCTTGTTGGGCGCTTCCGCAGTCTTCTCCGGCTTCTTCTCTTCCGCCGGGGTCTCCGCGGGAGCAGCCTCAGGCTTTGCTTCCTTCTGGGAAGAGCCGCTGTCTGTGTGTTCGGGCTTTTCGGTTTTCTCCTCCTCGGAGATCTCCAGCACCGCTTTCAGTTCTTTCAGCAGATCCTCTGTCTCCAGCTCGGGCTCCAGCGTTTTCTTCTCTGCTTCCTGCTTGGTTTTCTGTTCTGCTGTCATGTTCTGTTTATTGTTCCCGTGTTTCACAAACGTAAACTCCTCTCAGTAATGTTTCGGTAGTAGTTCCAGGCGGAAAGGGAATCGGAATCCAAGGGCATTCCCTGCTTTCGAACGTGCGCCACCGCCTGATCCAGACCCTGGAACACAGCGGCGTCCAGATCCTTCCAGGCCAGGTCCCGCAGCAACTCCACACCGGGGAAGCAGCGGTTGGGCTCCATGTAGTCCGCGATATAGATGATTTTTTCCAGCAGCGTCATTTCCGCACGTCCGGTGGTGTGCCACCAGATGGCGTTGAAGATCTTCTCCGATTCCCCGAAGATATCCCGGGCGACCACCGCGCCGGTCTTGGCGTGGAGGAGCTTGGGGTTTTCCTGCTGGAGCGGCGTAAGGGTCATCTTATACTTCGCACTCAGATCCAGCTGCTCCTGCTCGCTGAGCGCCTTGGTGATATCATGCAGGATCCCGGCGCGGCGTGCCGTATCCGGATCGTCCCCCCAGTGCTCCGCCAGAGCCGCCGCGGTATCCGCGGTGCCCTGCACATGAGCGCGGCGCTTCTCCTTATGCAGCGACAGCGAGATCTCGCGCAGCTTGTCATAGGGCAGGTTCTTCAGCTGACCGCCGGTGAGATACCAGCCGTTCTGAAGGATCTTATCCTGCACCGCAGGATCCAGCCCCTCCGGCGCACGGAATGCCAGAAGCCGCCGAACCACCGTGGAGGAGATCTCCTGGCAGCGGTTCTCCACCAGAAGCACCTGCGCGTGCATGGTCTGGCGCAGACGCTCCGCCTCATGGCAAACACTGTCCCAGGTCTCGGTCTGGTCGTCGCGGTGCATCACCGCCAGGACGGCGAGGGAGGCGATCCGCTCCGGCTCGCGCCAGGTGGAGAAGGACAGGAACATATCCGTCCCCATAAGCAGGATCAGTTCATCCTCCGGGTAGCGGCTTCGGAGCATGGACAGAGTATCCACGGTATAGCTCTTCCCTTCCCGGCGGATCTCATAATCACAGATCTCCGCCCCGGGGATCCCGGAAAACGCCAAGCGGCAAAGCTCCAAACGATCCTCCGGCGAAGGCGTCCCCGCAGGCAGCGTCTTATGCGGCGGATCGGCAGCGGGCACGATCAGCAGACGATCCAGCGCAAGCTTTTGGATCAGCTCCGCGGCGGCCAGGGCGTGGCCGGTATGGGGTGGATTAAAGCTGCCCCCATAGACACCGATTCTCATTCTTCCCCATCCCGTTCTGCACGGCGGCGCTGCCTGACAGATTCGATGGCCGCCTGCTTAAAGTATTCATTTCTGCGCTCCCGCTCAGCCTTGGCCGCCGCCCTGCGCTTCTGCACACCGGCCCGGACGGGATTGATTTTGATTTTGGCCTTTGCAGTCCCGGTCTTCCGGGCGAGCGTCTCGGAATGACGCCAGACAACAAACTTGTTGCCGACGCACTGGATCCCTTCGGCGTGAAGGGCCTCGCAGAGCGCATCGCTGACCTCCCGGGCAGACATCAGGGCGGTTTCCAGAACCTTGCCCTTCACCAGCTCTCTGGCCTCAAGCTGACGGTCCAGCTCCTCCACCAGCGCATCGGTGATGCCCTCCTTGCCGACCATCAAGGTCGTTTCCAGCTCGTTTGCCTTGGCGCGGAGCTCAGAACGCTGTTTGCTTGTAATCATTTGTTTTCCTCCAGCATCTGTTCCAATCGAAGCAGCGCATTCGCGCGGTGCGAAATCTGATTCTTCCGTTCCGCTCCCATCTGAGCGAAGGTACAGCCCTGAGAAGGGAGATAGAAGACGGGATCATATCCGAAGCCGTCCTCCCCGCTGGGCTCAAAGGCGATCATTCCCTCACAGGTCCCCCGGGCCACCAGCTTCCGGCCGTCGGGATACAGCAGGGTTATGACGCAGACAAAGCGGGCGGTGCGCTCCTCAGAGCGGATGCCCCGCATATTTTTCAGCAGGAAATTCAGCCGATCCCGGTCGGTCACACACTCCGGCGCGCCGTAGCGTGCGGAATAGATGCCCGGGGCGCCCCCCAGCACATCCACGCAGAGGCCGGAATCATCCGCGATGGCGGGAAGCCCGGTCGCCTCTACCACCGCTCTGGCCTTCAGCTCGGAGTTTTCCTCAAAGGTCGTGCCGGTCTCGTCCACGTCGATCCGGAGCCCCAGGTCGGACTGCAGAACCAGCTCCATATCGTACTGAGACAGGATCGCCTGGATCTCCGCCAGCTTGTGGCGGTTTTGCGATGCAAGAACAACTCTCATAGGGTGATATACCTCCGCAGCAGAGCGCACAGCTCCCGATTTCCCTTCTCGCAGAGCTCCAGCAGCTTCTGCTGTTCCTCCCGGGTGTAGGGTCTGCCCTCCCCGGTGGCCTGCAGCTCGATGATCCGGCCCTCCGCCGTCATCACGCAGTTCATGTCCACCATGGCGTGGCTGTCTTCCTCATAGCACAGATCCAGCATGGGCGTATTGTCCACGATGCCGGCGGAGATCCCGCTCACATAGGCGCGCAGAGGGATAGACGGCAGCTCTCCGCGCTCCACCAGGCGCTGCAGCGCCAGGGCCAGGGCCAGAAAGCCGCCTGTGACGGAGGCTGTTCTGGTGCCGCCGTCCCCCTGGAGCACGTCGCAGTCAAGAATGACGGTTCGTTCTCCCAGGGCGGAAAGATCGGCGGCACTTCGCAGGCTTCTGCCGATCAGCCGCTGGATCTCCGCGCTCCGGGAGGACAGCTTCAGCTTGTCGATATCCCGTCTGGAGCGCTCCCGGTTGGCCCGGGGCAGCATGGAATACTCCGCGGTGATCCATCCGCCCTGCTTGACGTGGGGCGGGACCTTATCCTCCACCGAGGCGTTGCAGAGAACCACCGTATTGCCCATCTCGATCAAGCAGGAGCCCTCGGCGAATTTTGTGAAGTTGGGAGTGATCTTCACCGGCCGAAGCTCATCGACCTTTCGTCCATCGAACCGAATCATAATCAAAACCTCAAATCAGCGCTTCCACAAATTCACGGCAGTGGAAGGGCATGAGATCGTCGATGCCCTCGCCCACGCCGATATATTTGACAGGGATCTTCAGGCTGTCCGCCACGGCGATCACGATGCCGCCCTTGGCAGTACCGTCCAGCTTGGTCAGAACGATGCCGGTAACGCCGGCGATCTGCTGGAACTGCCGCGCCTGGATCAGACCGTTCTGGCCGGTGGTACCGTCCAGAACCAGCAGGACCTCCTTGCTGGCCTCCGGCAGCTCCCGGTCGATGACCCGGCTAATCTTGCCCAACTCGTTCATCAGATTTGCCTTGTTGTGCAGGCGTCCGGCAGTGTCGCAGATGATCACATCTACGCCCCGGGCCTTGGCCGCAGAGATGCCGTCATAGACCACGGAGGCAGGATCCGCGCCTTCATGCTGGCGCACCAGCTCCACGCCGGCCCGGTCGGCCCAGATCTCCAGTTGGTCGGCTGCGGCAGCACGGAAGGTATCCGCCGCGCAGAGCAGGACCCGCTTGCCCTCCTCGGCCAGCTGGTTCGCCAGCTTGCCGATGGTGGTGGTCTTGCCCACGCCGTTGACGCCGATCACCAGGATCACAGCCGGCTTGGTATCCAGCTCCAGCGTGGTGCTTCCCTGGTCCAGCATCTCCGTCAAGATGTCCAGCAGCGCGCCGTGGACCTCTTCTTCATCCCGGAGCTTTTGGGCGCTGACCCGCTCACGCAGGGCCTCCACGGCCTTGACCGCGGTATCCACGCCCATATCCGCAAGGATCATCCGTTCTTCCAGCTCGTCGTAGAATTCATCATCCACGCCGCGGAAGGCCGGAAAGATATTGCCGATGCTTTTTTTCGTCTTGGAAAGACCTTTTTTTATCTTTTCAAAAAATCCCATATTTGAAACCTCTCAGCAGAGTAATACATGATGCGGGGAAAGGCTTATTGCTGCCCAAGCCCCAGCTCTTTTTCCAATTCATCCAGATCCAGGTGCAGGATCTTGGACACGCCCTGTTCCTGCATGGTCACGCCGAAGAGGGCGTCCGCCTCCTCCATGGTGCCGCGGCGGTGGGTAATGACGATGAACTGCGTCTTGGCGCAGAGCTGCCGCAGATAATTGGCGAAGCGCTCCACGTTTCGGTCGTCCAGGGCGGCGTCGATCTCATCCAGCATACAGAACGGGGTGGGCCGTACCTTCAAAATGGAGAAATACAGCGCGATGGCCACAAAGGCCTTTTCGCCGCCGGAGAGCAGCGTGATGGTTTTCAGCTGCTTTCCGGGAGGCTGCACTTTGATCTCAATGCCGCAGGCAAGGGGATCGTTGGGATCCTCAAGCTCCAGAGAAGCCCGTCCGCCGCCGAACATTTCCACAAAGGTCTCTCCGAAATAACGGTTGATCCTGGTGAACTCGCTCACGAAGATCTCCGTCATCTGCTTGGTGATATCCCGGATGATGCCCTCCAGATCCCGCTTGGACTGCATGACGTCGTCCCGCTGGCCGGAGAGATAGGTATACCGCTCGTTGACCCGCTCGAATTCCTCGATGGCGCCCAGGTTCGGGGTGCCGAGGCCGTGGAGCTTGCGGCGAAGCTCCGCCACCTTGCGGTTGGCCGCAGCCACGGATTCCAGGACCGCAGCCTGGGCGGGCGCGGTGGACGGCGTCAGCTCATAGCTGTCCCAGAGCTTGTCCACGATCTGCTTTTCTTCCAGGTGGGAGGTATTCTTCTTGGCCTCCAGACGGGCGCATTCCCGTTCCAGATCCAGGATGTCCTTGTTCTTCTGCTGGGCGTCCCGATCTGCGGCGGTACGCTGGGCTTCCAGCTCGTTCCGATGCTCCAGCGCCTCCCGGTGGGCAGTACGCAAAACCTCTGTTTTGGCCGTCTGTTCCTCCAGCAGCTTCTGGTTCTCCGCGATCCGATCCTCCAGGCTCCGCATCTGGGATTCCAGATCATCGATCAGCTCCTGCTTCTGGCTCCGGTCGCCCTCCATGGCGGCGGCCAGCTCTTCCAGTCGGCGCAGGTTCTCCATGGCGGTCAGCTTTTCGGCATTCAAGCCGGCCACCGCCATTTTCTTCTCCGTCAGCTCGTCGGTCAGACCGCTTCCCTCTTGATTCAGGGCGTTCTGATCCACGGAAAGGGCGTCGATGGAGGCGGAAAGCTCTTTTTCCCTGGCCTCCAGGGTCTCGCTTTCGCGCCGCAGGGCGTCGCGCCTGCGCTCGTCGGTGCCGATCTGGGCCGTCAGGGTGTCGATCTCCCGCTGATTGCCCGCGCCGGCCTGGTTGATGGCGTCAAAGAGGACGTTGTATTGCTTTTCCTCGCCCTCCAGGCGAAGGACCTGATCTTCAAATTCACGCAGCTTTGCCTGGACGGTGGTCTGTTCATAGCCCGCCAGATCCAGCTGCCGATTGGCCTCGGCGCTTTGCCGGGCCAGCTCTTCCTTTTGGGCGATCAGCTTGGCGATCTGGGCTTCCAGACGGCTGATCTCGTTGGCCCGGGACAGGACGCCCGCAGAACGGCTGACGCTGCCGCCGGTCATGGAGCCGCCGGCATTCATCACCTGGCCGTCCAGCGTGACGATCTTGAAGCGGTTCTTATAGCGGCGGGCCATGGCAATGGCGTCGTCCAGATTCTCGGTGATCACCGTGCGCCCCAGAAGGTTTTCCACCACGGGGCGGTAGCGTTCGTCAAAGCGCACCAGCGCGGAAGCGATGCCCACAAAGCCGCGGCAGTTCTCCACGCCCTGCTCCTGGAGGACGCGCCCCTCCATGGCGGAAAGAGGCAGGAAGGTGGCGCGGCCCACGTCGCGCAGCTTGAGCTGCCGGATGGCCTGCTTGGCGTCCTCCTCCGCAGAGACCACCACGTGCTGCATTGCGCTGCCTAAGGCGATCTCCAGGGCTACGGAATAGCGATCATCCGTCTGGATCAGACGGGAGACAGGGCCGTGGATATTTCGCAGACTGCCGGCCTCCGCCTGCTGCATGACAAATCTGACCGCCTTGGAAAAGCCCTCGTATTCCCGTTCCATCTCCCGGAAGAGATGCAGGCGGGAATTGGCGGTATCCAGCTTGACGCCGCAGTCCTGCAGCTCCTGCCGGAGCTGCGCGGCCTTTTCCTCACGGGTTTTCTGGCGCAGCGCGTAGCCGGCCAGGGTATTCTTGCAGCCGTCAGCCTCTTCTCTGGCCGCGGACAAAGCCTTCCGGCAAGCGCTGAGCTTTTCTTCGGTCTCATCGCGGCGGGCCTGGGCGGCGTCCCGGTCGGAACAGAGCTCCTTCTCCCGCTCCCGGCTGCGCTCCAGGGCTTCCATCAGCGCGGCGATATCCGCACGCTTGGCGGCCAGATCGGCCACGCAGGCGGCATGGCGGTTCCGAAGCTCCAGATAGCTGCGATTCATGCCCTCGGTGGAGGTGGTGAGCTCATCCAGCTCCCTGCGAATCTCTGCCAGACGCAGCTCCAGATCTCTGGTCTCTACGTCGATGGCGCCGAGACGGCTCCGACGCTCCTGGATCTGCGCGCGCAGATCCCCCCGGCGGTTATCCTCATCTGAGAGCTCCTGGCGCAGTCTGGCCAGGTTCTCGCCGGCGTTCCGCTTTTCTCCTTCCAGCACGTCGGTCCGGCTGGCAATGCGCTGCAGCTCGGCCTCCGCTTCGGAGATCTGCTCCCGGCGGAGCTCCGTCTCCGTGTCCCGCTCCCGGAGCTCGGCGTTCAGACTCTCGGAGCGCCGATACAGAGCGTCCAGGTTTTCATGCTCCTGGTTGAGGATAAAGGCAGCGGCGTTATAGTCCTCCTCCGCCTTCTTCGCCGCGGCAGCAAGGCTTTCCAGGCTGTGCAGCCACAGGGCTACCTCCTGGCCCTTGAGCTCGTCCCGCAGCGCCAGGTATTTTTGGGCCTTCTCGGACTGCTCCCGCAGGGGGCCCACCTGGAGCTCCAGCTCAGAGATCTTGTCGTTGATCCGCAGGAGGTTATCCTCCGTGCGCTCCAGGCGGCGCTCCGTTTCTTCCTTGCGGTGCCGGTACTTGGAGATACCCGCCGCTTCCTCAAAGATCTCCCGGCGGTCGGTGCTTTTGACGGCAAGGATCTCGTCGATGCGGCCCTGGGAAATATTGGAATAGCCCTCCTTGCCCAGGCCGGTGTCCATGAACAGCTCGTTCACGTCACGCAGCCGGACGGATTGCTTGTTGATATAGAATTCGTTCTCACCGGATCGGTAAAACCGGCGGGTCACCATGACCTCATCGCTGTCTATCGCAAAATACCGATCGGAATTATCAAAAACCAGGCTGGCTTCGGCAAAGCCCAGCTGCGGGCGCTTGAGCGTTCCGCCGAAGATCACGTCCTCCATCTTGACGCCGCGCAGAGACTTGGAGCTCTGCTCGCCCATCACCCAGCGGATGGCGTCGGAAATATTGGATTTGCCGGAGCCGTTGGGGCCCACGATCGCCGTGATCGCGCCGTCAAACTGCAGACGGATCTTATCCGGGAAGCTCTTAAAGCCCTGTAGATCGAGTGATTTTAAATACACAGGTAGACACCTACTCATAGAAATTCACTATATTATAGCAGGATTTTTGTCTTAATGCAAGACGGGAATTTATGTTTTTGCGGAAAAGACCGAAAAAAACAGAATTGCTTCCCGGATATTGATTTGTTCCGGCTGCGGCGCTATAATAAGGCAGATCCAAAACGCTGATCTGAAAGAAGGGATACTGCCTTGGAAACCGTAATCAAGCAGCAAATCGTTGAAGCCAGGCACAGGCTGTCTGCGCTGGCTGAGCTGTCCGGCCAGGAACGGAAGACCCGGGAATATATCAAGGCCTTTCTTCTGGCCCACTGCTCCCTTTCCGTGGTGGATCGGGGCGCTTGGCTCTACGCCAAGCACTGGGAGGGCGCTGCCCGGACCGTGGTTGTCCGGGCCGATCACGACGCCGTCCCCACCGCCTGCGGCCCCCGGCATCTCTGCGGCCACGACGGGCACACCGCTTCCCTGCTGGGCCTGGCCCTGCTGCTGGAGGGCAGGACTGTGGGGAAGAACGTGATCCTCCTGTTCCAGCACGCCGAGGAGACCGGGGCCGGCGGCGCGGATTGCTGTGAGCTGTTCGCGCTGGAGGGCCTGACGCGGGAAAACACCCGCATGATCGGCTGCCACAACATTCCGGGGGAGCCTCTGGGCGTCGCCCTCTTCCGCCGGGGAACCTTTGCCTGCGCCTCCTGTGGGCTGGACGTCCGCTTGATCGGCAGCCCGACCCACGCCGCCTATCCGGAAAACGGGGTCAACCCCAGCGCCGCCCTGGCCCGTCTTGCCCTGGAGCTGCCTGCGATCGCCGCCCAAACCGGGGAGAGGCATCACTGCATGACCCTGGCCACCGTTGTGGGAATGCGCTCCGGCGAACGTGCCTTTGGCGTTGCCGCCTCGGAGGCCAGCTTATGGGTAACGCTCCGGGCAGAGACGGCTGCCGCCTTCACAGAATTGAACACCCGGGCAGACGAAGCCGTGGCCGGCGCGGCCTCCGGCGACGGTCTGGGCTTCGAAGTCAACCGTGAGGACGTCTTTCCCGCCACGGAGAACAATGATGCGCTGCAGGACGCGTTAGAGGCCGCCTGCAAGGCCCAGGGCCTCGCGTACAAATATCTGGACGTCCCCTTCCGCTGGTCTGAGGATTTCGGCCACTACGGTCGGTACGTCCCCGCCTGCTTCTTCGGCGTGGGCGCAGGGCCGGACACGCCGCCCCTGCACACGGAGCACTATGCCTATCCCGACGAGCTTGCGCCCATCACGGCGGAGTTGTTTTTGCATTTCGTCCTTGCGCTTTGAGCCATAGAACAGCTTCTGCCATGCAAGACCGGGGCTCCGGTTTTGCATGGCAGATCGTTTATCTCTGTGGGCGCTGCAGGGAGGAAGGAAACAATCGAGGTTCCCCGCCCGGCTGTTCATTGACGGGATTCAAACAGATTGACAGCCTGGATGCGCTTGCATTCCGTGCCGGAAAAATCAAGCCGAACCACCCAGGGCATCAGATCCTTTATCCGCATGAATTCCCTGTATCCGAAATTGCTGTCATAGTAGTTCAGGATCGTACTCAAGGCTGTTCCGTGGCTGCCGATCACAAGGGTTTTTCCGCTGTATTCCCGCAGCACCTCGGACAGGGCCTTTACGCTGCGATCCTGCACCTCCCGCAGGCTCTCACCGCCGTCCAGCTTATAGGAGAAATCCTGCCACTGCTGCAGGCAAAAGCGGTCAAAGTCCTCGATCCATCCGGGGCCGACCTTCCGTTCCCGGAATGCTTCGATGCGGATGATTTCCAGATCCCGCCCGGACGCCAGATCCGCCACCGTATCCACCGCCCGCTTGTACGGGCTGGACAAAACCGCGTCGATCCGGGTGGGTGCAAAGAATTCCGTGACCAGAAGGCGATCCTTCTCCCCCTTTGGAGAAAGCTCCCTGGTCAAATCGTCGTGGTTCCGGAAATTCGGCTCGGCGTGCCGCACAAAAAAGACGGTAGTCATCGTCTGATTCTCCTTTCGCAAGGAATACCTGTATTCTATAGGAAGCCAACCGCAAAGTCAAACAGATTCAAAAGATTCAAAAAATTTTTCTTGAGCGAAAAAAACAGTTGCAATTTTTGGAAGGGCGTGCTATACTACAACACGCACGAATCCTTTGCTCCCTCGGGAGAGCAGCAGGAACGTGATATTTGGGCCTTTAGCTCAGCTGGGAGAGCGCAAGGTTCGCAATCTTGAGGTCAGGGGTTCGATCCCCCTAAGGTCCACCAAAGCGAAAATCCTGTCGACGAAGTCGGCAGGATTTTCGCTTTGTATTCTACATTTTTAAGTCTTAAGTCTTCATTCTTCAGTTCCTCCCAACAGGTTTTACGAAATGAACAAAGGCTGCAAAAATACAGCATGAGCATGAATTCTTATTGCATAATTCCCTGTAATATGGTATGATTATGAATATAGAAAAAGAAAGGGAGTGGCCGTTATGCTGAGTCGCATTTTGAGCGTTTTGATTGGGTATGGCTTCGGCTGTTTTCTGATGGCGGAGCTTATCGCACGGCGGTATACCGGGAAGTCCGCCTCCAGGCTGGGCGAGACCGGAAACCCCGGCATGGCAAACATCATGGCTTCTCTGGGATTCTGGCCCGGGATCGCTACACTGCTGGGCGATATGGTCAAATGTCTGCTGGCAATGACCGTTTGCTACCTGCTGTTCCACAAGGACGGGTGGATCGTCACCCTGTACGCAGGGCTCGGATGCACCCTGGGGCACGATTTCCCCTACTGGCGCAGATTTCGGGGCGGGAAAGGGGTCGCCACCTCCTCCACCGTCATTGTGATCTACAGCTTCCTTTGGGGCGTGCTGGCGAACATCGCGGGAATGCTGGTGACCTTTGCCACCAAATATCTCTGCATTGCCGGGCCGGTGATCCCCCTGTTCTTCACTGTGTTCATGTTCATCAAGGGGGACGTAGAGGCCGGGATCCTGTCCCTGGTGTTTACGGTGTTATCCCTCTACTGCCACGCCCCGTCCATTCTGGGGATTTTGTCCCATCGAACCAGCCAAACGGACGTGCTGGGTGCCCTTACGAAGAAGAATCAAAGACAGAGAAGAAGGCCGGGAGGCAGAACCAATGCGCGAAATCGTTGAACAAAGCCTTCGCCGTCTCGGTGCCGGGGAACGGGTAGTCTGGTGCGTGATCCTCTCCGCCTCGGGCTCCACCCCCCGGGGCCCCGGGGCGAAAATGGCCGTGTTTGCCGACGGAACTGCGGCGGGCACCGTGGGCGGAGGCGCTGTGGAGCTGCAGGCCCAGGCCTATGCCCGCTCCCTGTCCGACGGCCTGGCCCGGGTCCGGGACTATGATCTCATCAGCGGGGGGAGCGAGGCAACCGGCATGATCTGCGGCGGAACAGTCCGCATCGGCTTTCTCCCCTTGACCGGGGATGCCCCATGGGCGCAGCTTCTGTCCGCCCTGGGGGAGGCGCTGGACGGGACGGAGGATCGCTGGCTGGAAACCGTGATCCGGCCCGACGGCAGCTTCTCCCTCCGGCTTCTGGCCGACATCGATCTGCACAGCGATGCGCCGCGGCTGCCCCGCGATCCCACCCTGCAGGAGGCGGACGGCGTCCTGCGGATGCTGGAGCCCATTTGCCGGAGCTACATGGTCTATCTCTTTGGCAGCGGCCACGTGGGCCGGGCACTGGTGCCGATCCTGCGCGGGACGGGCTTCCCGGTAACGGTCTACGATCCCCGGCCGGCGCTTTTGGAAGACGAGGCATTTCGCGGCGCAAAGGTGATCCTGGGGGACTTTGCCCACATCTCAGACCAGGTCAGCCTCACAGGCAGGGATTACGCCGTGATCATGACCCCGGCGCACACCATGGATCTCACCGTGCTGCGGCAGGTGCTGCACACGGACGCAAGCTACATCGGCTGCATCGGAAGCAAGCGGAAGACAGTTTATGTAAACCAAGCGCTGCGCGACGAGGGCTTCTCCGATGCGGACATCGGGCGGATCCATGCACCCATCGGGCTGCCCATCCGGGCCAGGACGCCGGAGGAGATCGCGATCTCCATTACGGCGGAGATGATCCTGCACCGCGCAGGGGGATCGTCCTGCTGAAAGGAGCCGGATGGATATTCGGCTCTTTTTCTGTTGTTTCTGTGTCAAAAAAACGGATTTCCTATTGATAAATCAGACAAAAGTGGCTATAATAGCGGCAACGAGTGAAACCAGGGCGTTTTTGCCCGGAAACAGGAGAAAGAAATGAACGAAGAATTGAAGCCCAATCAGGGCAAGCATGAGATCATTGAGGTGGATGGCGTCCAATACCGCCGCCTGCCCATTACCACCCACTTGATCACCGACAAGGACAATATCTGCGACGTAGCCGAGAAATACGGAAAGCCCGTGCTCTCCGAGCCCGACGACGTGCTGTTTATTTCGGAAAAGATCGTGGCCTGTACCCAGAAGCGGGCCATTCCCCTGGAGGACATCCACCCCCGGAAGCTGGCGGTCAAGCTCAGCAAGCACGTCACCAAAACGCCCCACGGCATCGGTCTGGGTATGCCGGAGACCATGGAAATGGCCCTGCGGGAGGTCGGTACCCTCCGGATCCTGTTTGCCGCCGCGATCTCCGTGATCGGCAAGAAGATCTTCCACAAAAAGGGCTGGTTCTACACCGTGGCCGGCTACCGGGCCAAGTCCATCGACGGGCCCTGCCACAACACCATTCCCCCCTACAACCACTACGTGGTCCTGGGGCCTCTGAAGCCGGACAAGGTGGCGAAGGAGATCTCTGATCGGATCGGCTACGACGTGTGCATCGTGGACATCAACGACCTGGAGGGAGAGATCCTGGGCGTTTCCGACAAGAAGCTGAGCAAGAAGCTCTATGCCCGGATCCTCAAGGACAATCCCCTGGGCCAAGACGATCAGCAGACCCCCATGGGCGTGATCCGCAAGGTCAAGGACTGAGCGTCCGCGTGAAAAAACTGCATAATTAACTGTTGCATTCTTTGGGGGAACGTGCTATAATGCTACGCATATTCCCCCGCAAAATATATTATAGAAAGCTGGAATGAAAATGGAATCCTTACTCACGCTCCGGGAGCTCTATCGCAACACCGACGCCTACGCGGGTAAAACCGTGAATCTGGGCGGCTGGGTACGAAACCGCAGAGCCTCCAAGGCCTTCGGTTTTCTCATGCTCTCCGACGGGACCTACTTCCAGCCTGTTCAGGTGGTCATCACCGATCAGTTGGAGGGTTTCGCCGAGATTTCCAAGATCAATATCGGCGCCGCGCTGATCGTGGAGGGCACCGTGGAGCTGACCCCCGACGCCAAGCAGCCTTTTGAGATCCAGGCATCCAAGGTGACGGTGGAGGGCCCCTCTACCCCCGACTTCCCCATCCAGCCCAAGCGGCACACCTTGGAGTACCTGCGCACCGTGACCCACCTGCGCCCCAGAACCAACACCTTCCAGGCAGTCTTCCGCGTACGGAGCATGATCGCCTACGCCATCCACAAGTTCTTCCAGGAACGGGACTTTGTCTACGTCCATACGCCCCTGATTACCGGCTCCGACTGCGAGGGTGCCGGCGAGATGTTCCAGGTCACCACCCTGGACATCAACAACCCGCCCCGGCTGGAGGACGGCTCCGTGGACTACAGCAAGGACTTCTTCAACAAGCCCACCAACCTGACCGTCTCCGGCCAGCTCAACGGCGAGACCTTTGCCATGGCCTTCCGCAACATCTACACCTTCGGCCCCACCTTCCGGGCGGAGAACTCCAACACCACCCGGCACGCCGCCGAGTTCTGGATGATCGAGCCGGAAATTGCCTTTGCCGATCTGGACGACGATATGCGGCTGGCGGAGGATATGCTGAAATACGTCATTTCCTACGTGCTGGAGAACGCCCCCGAGGAGATGGCCTTCTTCAACGAGTTCGTGGACAAGGGCCTGCTGGAACGGCTGCACCACGTTCTGAACAGCGACTTCGGCCACGTGACCTACACCGAGGCCATTGAGCTGCTGAAGCCCCATAACGACAAGTTCGACTACCCCGTGGAATGGGGCTGCGACCTGCAGACCGAACATGAGCGCTATCTCACCGAGGAGATCTTCAAGCGTCCCGTCTTCGTCACCGACTATCCCAAGGAGATCAAGAGCTTCTACATGAAGCTGAACCCCGACGGCAAGACCGTGGCGGCCATGGACTGCCTGGTGCCCGGCATCGGCGAGATCATCGGCGGCAGCCAGCGTGAGGACGACTACGACAAGCTGCTGGCCCGGATCGAGGAGCTTGGCATGAAGAAGGAGCTCTATGAGTTCTATCTGGATCTGCGGAAGTACGGCTCCGCCCGCCACGCGGGCTTCGGCCTGGGCTTTGAGCGCTGCGTCATGTACCTCACCGGCATGGGCAACATCCGGGACGTGCTCCCCTTCCCCCGTACCGTCAACAACTGCGAGCTGTAAGGCACACAAAAAAGTCAACCGCGGTTCATACAAGAACCGCGGTTGTTTTTTGAATATGCAGCCGAACAAGAGATCAGTCTTCCTTGTCCAGGAGCTTCCAGAGCACCGCTGCCAGGATGCCGCCCACCAGGGGGGCCAGGATGAAGATCCAGATCTGGCTCAGCGCGTCGCCGCCGGCGAAGATGGCGGGGCCCAGGGAACGGGCCGGGTTCACGCTGGTGCCGGTGATGGCAATGCCCAGCAGATGCACCAGAGTCAGCGCGCCGCCGATGACGAGACCGGCAACCTTGCTGTAGGCTTCCCGGGAGGTGACGCCCAGAATGGAAAGCACAAAGATGCAGGTCAGAACCACTTCCGTCAGGAAGCCGGCGCCGATCTTGTCGGAAGCAACCGAGTTGGCGCCGAAGCCGCAGTCAAAGCCGAAGATCACGCCCAGCATGGCAGCGCCGGCCAGGGCGCCCAGCACCTGGGCGACGACGTAGCCGAGGAAATCCTTCACGCTCATCTTCTTGCTGACCAGCATGGCGATGGACACGGCGGGGTTGATGTGACAGCCGGAAATGTTGCCGATGGAGTAGGCCATCGCAACGATCACCAGGCCGAAGGCCGCGGCGGTAGCCAGGTAGCCTGCCGTGTTTTCCACACTGCATTTGGTGGCAATCGCCGTGCCGCAGGCAACCAGGACAAGAACAAAGGTGCCGATGAATTCAGCAAGGTACTTTCTCAGATCTTTCATGGAAATGCCTCCTCTTTCAGATCAGAAGCAGTCGCTTCTGTCACTGTGCATTATACCGCAGGGCGCATGACGATGCAAGTACTTCTGAAAAAAAACACAATCCAAGCTTGACAAACAGCACCGGATCCGCTATATTGTTTGTATACAATTTAATTGCAGAAAGGATAACAGAAATGGACTATTCTTACCGCACCAACGGCGTCTGCTCCGTGCAGATCAATTTCAAGCTGAACAACGACGTTGTCACTGACGTGGAATTCATCGGCGGCTGCAACGGCAACCTCAAGGCCATCAGCAAGCTGGTGAACGGCATGACCGTGGATCAGATCGAGGGCTATCTCAAGGGCAACACCTGCGGCTACAAGCCCACCTCCTGCGCCGATCAGCTGGCCATTGCCGTCCGGCAGGCCTACAACAAAGCCCATGCCTGAGAAGACAGGATTGGATCGCTACGCCGCCCTCCGGCTGGAAAACCAGCTCTGCTTCCCGCTCTACGCCGCCTCCCGGGAGGTCATACGGCACTATCGGCCCCATCTGGAGGCCCTGGATCTGACTTACACCCAGTACATCACCATGATGGTGCTCTGGGAGGAGCGGGAGATCAGCGTGAAGCTGCTGGGGCAGCGCCTGTATCTGGACAGCGGCACCCTGACTCCCCTGCTGAAAAGTCTTGAGGCGAAGGATTACGTGACAAGGACCCGCAGCGAGACGGATGAACGGGTGGTATTGGTTCGCCTCACCGAGAAGGGGCTCGCCCTGCAGGAAAGGGCCCTGGCCGTCCCCGCCGGAATGCGCGCCTGCGTCCGGCTGACAGACGACGAGGCCGCCACCCTCTACAAGCTGCTCTACAAGCTGCTGGCGGACGAAAAAGGAATTTGAGCGGGCACGATTATTTGCGAATATTCGTATGAAAAAAGGGGCTGTGAAGAAAAGGAGTGAAAGCCACTCCCGGACTTCACAGTCCCTTGTTTTTGCGGGATTCGGCAGGATTTGAAGATGAATACAGCTGGAATGGGCACACTACCCCTACCCCAGGAAGCGACGGGTGTG
>JAEEZZ010000002.1 GCA_016292255.1 Oscillospiraceae bacterium | reverse complement strand
CTGCAAAATGGTGCGTCCCGTGACGCTGTTTCAGTGCGCCGCAGCGGGGTATGCAGGGCGTAGGGGCTGGCGTCCTCGACAGCCCGACCGTATCGAAACGGGAAAGGTTCGGGGCGTCGGGGACGCCGCCCCCTACGCGCTTTTAGCCATGATCCTCAGGTCACTTTGAAACTTACGCCTATTGATTTGAATATGGACAGGGGGCCTTGTCCTGCGAAGCAAGACAAGGCCCCCTGTCTATTTTTTTACTTGTACGCCTTGTACAGGAAGGTGATGATCTGTGCCCGGGTGCAGGTGTCGTTCACGCCGAACAGGCCGTTGCCCACGCCCTTGGTGATGCCGTTCTCTGCGGCCCAGAGAATGGCCTTGCAGAACCAGTCGCCGCTGCTCACGTCGCTGAAGGTGCTTTCCAGGGAGCTGGGGGCGGGCTTGCCCTGGGCCGCCCAGAGGAAGGTCATGGCCTGAGCTCTGGTGCAGGGCTGGCCCACGCCGAAGCTGCCGTCAGGCAGGCCGCTGGTGATCTTGTTCTCCACGGCCCACATCACGGGCTGGTAGTACCAGGCGTCAGCGGCCACGTCGCTGAACTCGCTGCCTGTCCCTTCCGGCTCCGGCTTGCCGTTGGCCGCCCAGAGGAAGGTGACGATCTGCTCCCGGGTGCAGGGATTGTTGGGGCCAAAATAGCCGGGGGCAACACCTGCGGTGATTGGCGGCTCGTGGGTGGTGGCCCACATCACCGGGTTGAAGAAGTAGTCGCTCTCTGCCACGTCCGAGAAGCCCCCCAGGGCGACGAACGCAAATTCGTTCTCGGTGGCGTAGGTCTCCGCCGCGGTGCCGGTATAGCCGCTGATGGTGAAGCCGACTATTTTTTGGTAACCACCGTTATAGAGAAAATAGCCAAGCGCTCCATCGCCGATGTTGGTGACGCTGGCAGGGATGGTCACACTGGTCAGGGTACTGCAGCTTTCGAACGCAAACCAGCCGATGCTGGTGACGCTGTCCGGGATGGTCACGCTGGTCAGGGCGCTGCAGTCGGAGAACGCCCTCTCGCCGATGCTGGTGACGCTGTTCGGGATGGTCACGCTGGTCAGGGAGCTGCAGCGGGAGAACGCAGAGTCGCCGATGCTGGTAACGCTGTCCGGGATGGTCACGCTGGTCAGGGAGCTGCAGTTGGAGAACACGCCATAGCCGATGCCGGTGACACCGTTGCCAATGGTCACGCTGGTCAGGGCGCTGCAGCCGTAGAACGCACGAAAGCCGATGCTGGTGACGCTGTCCGGGATGGTCACGCTGGTCAGAGCTTTGCAGACGCAGAACGCATAATTGCCGATGCTGGTAACGCCTGCAGGAATCTCATAGGAGGCATCTGGTATTCCGGCGGGGTACTGGATCAGTTCAGTCCGGGCCTTGTCGAACAGCACACCGTTGAAGCTGGCGTAATACAAATTGCCGGGCGCAACATTGATTGCAGTCAGAGCGTCGCAGCCGTAGAACGCATAGTTGCCGATGCTGGTGACACTGGCCCGGATGGTCACGCTGGTCAAGGCGCTGCAGCCTTCGAACGCAGACCTGCCGATGCTGGTGACGCTGTTGCCAATGGTCACGCTGGTCAGGGCCTTGCAGTAGGAGAACGCATAGCTGCCGATGCTGGTCACGCTGTCTGGGATGTTCACGCTGGTCATACTGAAGCAGCCAGAGAACGCCGAGTTGCCGATTCTGGTGACGCCGGCCGGGATGGCTACACTGGTTAGGTCGTTGCAGTCCTCGAACGCCGAGTCGCCGATGCTGGTCAAGCCTTGCGGCAGGCTGACAGCGGTGATTGAATCGCGATAGCCGTACCACGGGGCGGGATTCGAATAGGTATAAACCGCCATCTCGCCGCTGCCGGAAATGGTCAGAAGGCCGGTTTCGGAGTCAAAGCTCCAGGTCAGGTTGTCTCCCTCGGCGCCGCAGGAGCCGGAGTAGACTTCCGCGCTGGCGGTCAGCGCCGCCTGGGGAAGCAGGGTGCAGAGCATTGCCAGGGCGAGGATCAGGGAAAAGATACGTTTCTTCATCGCTTCTGAGTTCCTTTCAGATACTTCATTTGTGTCGACGTATTACGAGCCCAACGGCTCTGTATCTATTTTACCACACTTTTTCCTGTTTTCAATAGCCTTCCCGGAGATTCTCCCCGGAACAAGAACAAAGAACAACGATGTTTTCAAACTATTACGGATATTCCCAAGGTCTTTTTCCCTTTTCTTTTGTTCTCTTGTTCCATAAGGGGAGTATCGTTAGATATTATAAGGGTTCCCGGCCGGAACAGGGTTTTGGACAAAGTCAGAACAATAGAACAAGGGGGCGAATCCCGAGCCGTGGCGCACCGGTGTGCGCCGCTACGGGCGGTGCGGGGCAGCCCCTGCGGCAGGCGGGCGGCCAATGGCCGCCCCTACGCGCCGTTTCCGTAGGGAGCGATGCCCACATCGCTCCGGCGTTCGGTACGAACGCAATTTGCCGGAGGCAAATCCTGCCGGGTTCCGACGCCGCGACCTGGTTCGAACAACGGACATGGGTATGCGGGCTAATAGCCCGCGCTACGATATGGAACGGTGTTCCCCG